>NZ_JBHTCG010000014.1:0-204273 GCF_042665155.1 Sphaerisporangium rhizosphaerae
TCGAAGGAATCAGCATCAGCGGCGTCGGCCACCAACTCCCCATGACCGGCCAACTCGCCTACGCCATCACCTTCCTCGGCCTCGACGGAACCTCCACCAACCCCACCCCCACACCGACCCCCACGCCGACCGTCACCCCCACCGTCACTCCCACGCCGACCCCCACTCCGACCGGTGGCGGCAACGGGGCGATCAGGGGAGTGGGTTCCGGCCGGTGCCTGGACGTGCCGAACGCGAGCACCACTGATGGCACCCAGGTCCAGCTGTGGGACTGCAACGGGCAGACCAACCAGAAGTGGAGTTCCACCTCGGCGAGCGAGATCAGGGTCTACGGCAACAAGTGCCTGGACGCCGGCGGCAGCGGCAACGGCGCCAAGATCCAGATCTACTCCTGCCACGGCGGCACCAACCAGCAGTGGCGGGTCAACGCCGACGGGAGCATCACCGGCGTGCAGTCGGGGTTGTGCGTGGACGCCGTCGGCGCCGCCACCGGCAACGGCACCAAGATCCAGCTCTACTCCTGTAATGGCGGCGGCAACCAGAAATGGACCTGGGCGAGCTGATCGCCGAGTTCCATGACCGGCTCGGCTCCCGGAGCCGAGCCGGTACCCCGGCCGAGCCGGGTGGAGGGCGTGGGCGTGTCAGGGCCGGCTGATCACGGACGGCGTGGCGCGCCGCGCCTCGAAGGCGAAGGGGATCGCGGCCGCGCCGCACACCACGGCCGACAGCAGCAGCGCGCACGCCGGTCCGGTCGCCGGGCCGAGTCCCATGAGGGCGCCCATGGCCGCCACGCCGAGCGTGGCGCCGGCCTGGCGGACCGCGTTGAGCATCCCTCCGGCGGCGCCGGCGCCGCCCTGGGGCGCGGCGGCGACCACGGCCGTGACGACGGCGGGCAGGACGAACGAGACGCCGAACCCGCTGAGCAGCAGCCCCAGGGCCAGCACGCCGTACGCGGCGCCGGCCGCGACGGCCCATCCCAGGACGGCCCCGCCTGCGGTGAGCAGCGCCAGTCCGGCGACGATGGGCGGGCGCGGGCCGAAGCGTGCCACGACGCGGCCGGTCACCGGCGGGTTGAGCACGAACGGCAGCGTCAGCGGCAGGAAGGCCAGGCCGCCGGCGGTCGCGCCGAGGTGGCGGTCGCCCTGGAGCAGCAGCGGCAGCACGAACAGGCCGCCGTTGAGGGCGAAGCCGACCGCAGCGCCCGCCGCCAGCCCGGCCCGCACGCCCCCGGCGCGCAGCAGCGCCGGGTCGAGCACGGGAGCCGGGCCGC
Organism: Sphaerisporangium rhizosphaerae; assembly: GCF_042665155.1. Lineage (NCBI taxonomy): Bacteria > Bacillati > Actinomycetota > Actinomycetes > Streptosporangiales > Streptosporangiaceae > Sphaerisporangium > Sphaerisporangium rhizosphaerae. The sequence continues at coordinate 1,271 of NZ_JBHTCG010000014.1, forward strand.
GTCGCCCGAGGACCGCCGCCCCGGCCGCGAGCGGCACCACGGCGAGCCCGGACGCGGCGGCGTGCGCCCACGAACGCGAGCCCGCGGCGACCAGCGCGTCGGTCAGCAGTGCCAGCGCCCCGCCCGCCGCGAGCTGCGCCGGCCAGTCGATCCGCCGGTCACCGCGCGGGTGGTCGGCCCACCGTCCGGCGACCAGGACGAGCACGAGCGCGGCGATCGGCACGTTGATCAGGAAGGTGGCCCGCCATCCGGCGAGATCGACCAGCGCGCCGCCGGCGACCGGGCCGGCCGCCACCGCGGCGCCGCTGATGGCCGCCCACGTCGCCACCGCCCGCGCGCGTTCGGCCGCGGCGGGATAGAGCCGCGCGATCAGCGCCATGGAGGCGGGCACGCAGGCCGCCGCGGCGACGCCGAGCAACGCGCGCGAGGCGACCAGCCACCCGAGCGCCGGAGCCAGGGCCGCCGCCAGCGAGCCCAGGCCGAACACCGCAACCCCCGCGCGGAAGGCGCGGCCCGCGCCGTACCGGTCGGCGACCGCTCCCGCCGACAGCAGGCAGGCGCCGAAGACCACCGTGTAGCCCGTGGTCACCCACTGCAGGCCCGCGATCGGAACGCGCAGCGAGGACGCCAGATCAGGCTCGGCGACCGACAGCACCGTCATGTCCAGCAACACCATGAAATATCCGAGCGAGATGCCCAGAAGCGCCGGCCACCGCCGACCGTCACGCGCCGCCCCGCGCGGCCACCCGCTCAGTGGCGGCGCGGCCGGTGAGCGGCCCTCAACCGGGCGGTCGTCCGTCACACGGTCCTGCGTCACACGGTCGTCCGCCGGATGACCGTCGTGACGGCCGCCCGCCGGATGGCCGTGCGCGGGATGGCGGCCCGTGGCGCGCGGCATGCCCGGCGAGGCGGAGGAGGAAGGGGAAGAAGAAACGCTCATGCGGCAACTGTCCGCGCCGGCACCTTCGGCCTCCACCGCGTGGGCCGAACGCTCCGTTCGGAATTTCCGAACGCCGTCCCCAGGTTGGGACACGCATGGAACTGCGCCAGTTGAGCATCTTCGAGGCGGTGGTGCGGCACCGGACGGTGACCGAGGCCGCCGTCGCGCTGGGGATGGCGCCCTCCAGCGTCTCGGCGCAGATCCGCGCTTTGGAGGGGTCGCTGGGCGTGGCGTTGTTCGAGCGCACCGCCAAGGGGATGCGTCTCACCGAGCCGGGTGAACGCCTGGTGACCTGGGCGGGCCGGCTGCTGGAGCAGGCCGGGCGGGCGCGCCGAGAGGTGAGCGGCGAGGCGGCCCCGTTGCGCATGGGGGCGCTGGAGACCATCGCCGCCGTCCACGGGCCCCGCGTGCTGGCCAGGCTGGCTCGCCGCCGTCCCGGCCTGCGCGTCGAGGTCCGGCCGAGCGTGAGCCGCGATGAGTTGCTGGCCGAGGTGGCCGCCGGGCGGCTGGAGGCGGCGCTGCTGCTGGACATCGGCGCCGCTCTCGGAGACCTCGGTTTCCGCCCGCCGCGGGCGCCGCTGACCTTCGTGGACGTCGGCGCGGTCCCGCTCGTCCTGGTGGCCGCCCCCGGCCACCGGCTGGCGGGACGTCCCGTCCTGGCCGCCGGGGAGCTGTCCGGTGAGCGGCTGCTGGTCAACGCGGAGGGCTGCTCGTTCCGGATGGCCGCCGACCGGCTCATCGGCCCGGACACCGAACGGGTGCGGGCGGGCGGGGTGGCGGTGATGCGCGCCTGGGCCGAGCAGGGGCTGGGCGTCGCGCTGCTGCCCGAGTTCGCCGTGCCGGAGGCGTTGTGCGCCGGGACGCTGGCCCGGCTCGCCCTCCCGGTTCCCGGCCTGAGCCTGCGGCTGGTCTGGCGGGACGACAGAGAGGACGTTCCCGGGCTGCGCGAACTGCTCTACGCGGCGGCGTCCTGAGCGAGCGAACCGGCGAACGGCCCGGTGTCAGCGGCTTCACCGATCAGAAATCCTCCGCCACGCCGTCAGTTCTGTCAGCCCTCGCACCGGTGGAAGGATTGACGACCATGACCGACCCCAGACCGCTGGGCGCCGACGAGGCCACGTTCCTCGCGGCGGTCCGCTCAGGCGACACGGCGCGGTTCGCACTCATCACGGAACGCCACCGGCGTGAGCTGCAGGTGCACTGCTACCGGATGCTCGCGAACTACGAGGACGCCCAGGACATGACGCAGGAGACGTTCCTGCGAGCGTGGAACAAGCGGGAGTCGTTCAAGGGCCACGCGACCCTGCGGACCTGGCTGTACCGGATCGCGACGAACGCCTGCCTCGACTTCCTGGACAAGCGCAACGACCGCACACCCGTGCCGTCCGAGCTGCCGGACCCCGGCTCCGAGGTGCTTTACCTGCAGCCCTACCCCGACCGGATGCTCCCCGAGGACCCGCAGGAATCCGTGGTGGCGCGGGAAACGATCGAGCTGGCGTTCATCGTCGCCGTCCAGCACCTGCCGCCGCGGCAGCGGGCGGCGTTCATCCTGCGCGACGTCCTCGGCTGGCCGGCGTCGAAAGCCGCCGACGCCCTCGAACTGACCGTCGCGTCGGTGACCAGCGCACTGCAGCGGGCCCGTGTGACGATGCGCGAGCAGCTGCCCGACCGCCGCCTCGACTGGCGGAGCCCCGCCACTCACGAGCTGTCGAATGACGAGCGTGGCGTGGTGAAGTCGTATATCGACGCTCACGAGCGCAACGACCTCGACGGGCTGATGTCCCTGCTGCGCGACGACCTGCGCTTCGCGATGCTGCCCGAGCCGGGCACCTCGGTCATCACGGCCAAGGACGCGGTGGACGGCTGGGTCTCCGGTGGGCTCTTCCAGCGCGGCCACGACGACTGGCGCTGTATCACCACGACGGTCAACCGCATGCCTGCCGCCGTGCTGTACCTCCGCACTCCCGGTGACCCGGACTACCGGCTGTTCACCATGGCTGTCCTGCGCATCGTCGACGGGAAGATCGCCGAGCTCACCGGATTCGACGCCACCGACAAACCATGGCTGGGCCTGCCCCCGACACTGTGATCAGAGGAGTCCCCATCGTCGGCGAGTCCGGCGCACGGGCCGCCGTCACCGAAGTCGCCGCGGAATGAGCACCCCGATCAGCTGAACACCAACGCGACACCGCGAACACCACCGCCCCGCCGGCGTTGCCGGCGGGGCATCTTCATCGCCGAGCATCTGGCCCGTGCTCATCGCCTCGTCTCGTATCGGGTCAGTACCACGCCGCCGGGGAACGTCCGCGTCTCCACCAGGTTCAGGTTCACCCAGCTGTCCAGGGCCGTGAAGAACGGCGTGCCGCCGCCCAGCAAGACCGGTGCGGTGACCAGCACGTACTCGTCGATCAGCCCGGCCCGCATGGCCGCTGCGGCAAGTGTGGCGCTGCTGATGTCCATGGGGCCGCCGTCTTCGGCCTTGAGCCGGGTGATCTCGGTGACCGCGTCGCCGGTGACCAGGCGGGTGTTCCAGTCGACCTTGTCGATCGTCGATGAGAACACCACCTTCGGCATGTCCCGCCAGCGGCGGGCGAACTCGATCTCCGCCGGGGTGGCGCCGGGCTGCTGGTCGGCGGTCGGCCAGTGGGAACTCATCGTCTCCCACAGTTTGCGCCCGTACAGCGCCAGGCCGGTCGCCCCCACCCGGTCGGACCACCACTGGAACTGCTCGTCGCTCGGTACGCTCCAGCCGAGGTCGTCGCCGGGCGCGGCGATGTAGCCGTCCACGCTCAGGTTCATGCCGAAGATCAGTTTCCGCATCGTGCCAGCCTCTCGTGAGTCGATCTCACACGTACAGACGGGCACGGCGCGGAAACCTCATCGGTGCGCGATCTGCCTCCGCAGGTAGCCGGCCCGGCCGGCGGCCGTGCTGCGGTCCCTGCGGAACCCGACCGAAGCCGAGGACGACCGCGGCCGCCGTGCGGGATCTGGATTCACCGACCACGCAGAGCGGGTCGGGTGTCGGTCACAGATGAGGGCCCAGGAGCAGCCGGGCGGCTCGGTCGCCCATCCGCAGGTGCGCCGCCGGGTCGGGGTGCACTCCGTCGGGCAGCGACCTGGCCTCCTCCGGTCCGAGGAGCTCGCGCCCGTCGAGGTAGTGCAGCGCCGGGTCGGCGCGGACGTCGACGACCTTGGCGAGCAGCGTGCGGACACCGGTCAGGGTCAGCGCTCCGGCGCCCGGGGACCCCAGAGCGTGTTGGCGTCCGGTTTCCGGGTCGGGTGCGGTGGGTCCGGCCATGGTCTCCAGTTCGGCGAAGGGGGTCGGTGAGACGAGCACGACCGGAGTGTCCGGGTGGCCTTCGCGGATCGTGTCCAGGAACCCGTGCACGGCGGGGACGAAGGTGCGCTCTCGCATCGACGCCGCCCCGACGATGTTGATCCCGACCTTGAGGGTGATCAGGTCGGCCGGGGTATCCCGGATGGCGCGGGCGACCTCCGGGTCGAGTACGGCGTTGCCGCCGAATCCGAGGTTGGTCAGCGCGGCACCGGTCGTCAGGGCGGCGATGACCGGCCAGGTCAGGGTGGGGGCGGGCGCCTCCAGGCCGTGGCTGATCGACGAGCCGTAGTGCACCCATGCAACGCCGGTCGGCGGGGTCGGTGCGAGCAGCGGCGCGTCGGCGCCGAGCGTGCGCAGCTCGACCGTCGCGCTGTGCGGCAACCAGATCTCCACTTCCTTGTCTCCTGGGGGCAGATCGTCGAAGCGCACGGTTTCGGGGGATCCCGGGGTGAGCCGGACGTCGGCGAAGTCGGCGGCGAGGCTCAGCACGTCTCCGGCCGTGGTCGGCACACGGGCGAGCACGGTGCCGTCGACGGCGAGGTCGAACGATGCCGGCAGCGGACCCGCACCCATGTCCGGCACGGTGACGTGCACGCCAAGGGCCAGCGACCGCGCTGCCGTGCGCAGGCGCAGGCGAACCCCGGCCGCATGCGAGACGATCAGGTCCATCCAGCCGTCGTGCAGGCGCGGCCGGGTCCAGGCCGGGAGCCGTCGGGGGCGGACCCCGTCCGGGGTGCGTTCCAGATCGAGCGCGCCGAGGATCGCGACCCGGTCGTCGGGCAGGCAGATGTGGTGGGTCATGCGGTGTGCTCCATATCGTGGTCGGAAGTGATCGCCGATGGGGTGTCAGGCGTCTTGGGGGACGGTGTCGTCGATGGGGGTGGCCGCCCGGTCGCCGGCGGCGCGCCGGGTGCGGACGAACCCCCAGCCGACCAGGGCCGCCGCGACGAGGGTGAGGGTGAGGCCCGCCGTGGTGACGGCCTGGTGGAACTCGCCGGTCTGCCGCGGGCTCCAGGGGGACGCGGCGATGTCGCCGGTGAACACGATCGCCAGGATGGTGCCGGTGACGGCGATGCCGATGCCGGAGGTGATCTGGGAGGCGGTGTCGACGAGCGCGGCGCCGATGGTGGTCCGGTCGCCGGGCAGGCCGCGGACCACGTTGAGCCCGGCCACGACGCCGACCACGCGCATCCCGGCCGACACCAGGACGAGCGCCGTCGCGATCCACAGGTAGCCGAACCGGCCGAGCAGGCCGTAGACGGCCAGGCCGGACACGACCGCCGCGGCGCTGGTCCAGGCGGCCCGGTCCAGGCCGACGCGCTCCACGAACGGGTTCACGAACGGGCTGCCCGCGAGGAGGACGACGACCTGCGGCAGCATCCCGACAGCGGCCAGCGCGGGCGTCCAGCCCCAGTCGAGCTGTAGTTGCAGCGTCACCATGTAGCCGAGTCCCGCGGTCGCCACCCCGGCGGCGGCCTTGTAGGCCAGGCCACTGGAGACCAGGGGGAGGGCGAGGAGCTTCAGGTCGAGCAGCGGATGGCGGGTCGAGCGCTCGCGCAGGACGAAGCAGATCGCCGCCGCCGTGGTCGCGGCGGTGGCCGCCCAAGGCACCCAGGAGCCGGCGCCCTGCTCCACGAACAGCGTCGGCGCGAGGAGCGCGAGCACGATCGTCGCCGTGCCCAGCAGCATCCCGGGGACGTCGAGGGGGTCGCGGTGGAGGCCGCCCGGGTCGTCGCCGGCGAGGCCGTGCCGAACGCAGAAGAGCGCCAGTACGGCGATCGGCACGTTCACCAGCAGCAGGACCTGCCACGGTGCGATCGCCAGCACCAGGCCGCCCGCCGTCGGGCCGATCGCGAGCCCGACCAGGCCGACGGTCGAGATGAGGGTCAGCGCGCGCACGCGCAGGCCGTCCTCGTCGAACAGCCGGAACGCCAGCGCCATCGAGTCCGGGGTCGTCATCGCCGCGGCGACCCCCATCGTCGCCCGCACGGCGATCAGTTGCCCGGCGGTGGTGACCACGGCGGTCGCCAGGCTCGCCACGCCGAGCAGGACCAGGCCGACCAGCATGATCCGCCGCCGGCCGAACCGATCGGCGATCGCGCCGAACGCGAGCATCAACCCGCCGAACACGACCGCATAGGCGCCAGTCACCCACTGCAACGCGGTCGTCGAGGCGTCCAGGTCACGTCCGATCACCGGCAGCGCGACGTTCAGGATCGAGTTGTCCAGCATCTCGAAGAGGAACACCGCCGACAGTCCCGCCAACGCGATCCACGCCTCCCGCAGCGACCGGGGCGCGGTCGTCTCATGCATGGAGGACTCCGTTCACGTCGTGATCGGTACGGGCGCGGTCCGGCCGCTCGCGCGGCCGGCTGAGCCCCGCACCGGCGACAATGAGGGTTGTTCGTGCGAAGAGCATGTCACTAGGTTAATCGACTAAGTTAAGTCACACAAGCAAGTGGGGGGTCGGGATGCCCAGGACGGGAGCACGAGGCGGACCGCAGACGCGCGCGAAGATCTCGGCGGTCGCTACCCGGCTGTTCGTGGAACGTGGATTCGACACGGTCACGGTCACCGAGGTCGCGCGGGAGGCCGGGGTCTCGGCGGTGACGGTCTTCAAGCACTTCCCGCAGAAGGAGGACCTCATGCTGGACCGCGAGGTCGACGCCGTCGAGCTCCTGCGCTCAGCAGTACGCGACCGCGCCCCGGACACCGAGGTACTCCGATCCCTGCGCGACATGGCGTTCGGGTTTCTCGACGAACGGCACTCCCTGTCCGGCCTCAAGGACGGGTCCGCTCCCTACTTCCGGACCGTCGCGGCTTCGCCCGCGCTCATCTCCCGCGCCAGGGAGATCGCCTCCGCCCTCCAGCAGACCCTCGCCGACGAGCTCGAACACGACCCGGCCTTCGACGGCGACGCCGCGCTGCTCGCCGCCTTCTTCGTCGCGGGCTACACCGTCGTGCTGGTGGAGACCGCTCGGCGCCTGATCGCCGGAGAAGCGGCCGACACCGTCGCAGACGAGCACCGCGCCCGCCTGGAGCGCCTGTTCGAAGCCCTCACCAGCGGAGTCGTGCCCCAGCCTTGAGGCTCGCCGCCGCGCGCGGCGGGGGGCTTGTGCGGCAACCGAACGGCCGACGGCGTCAGCGGGCCGGGGCGAGCGGATTCACCGCCGTGCCGAGATCAGGTACTCGCACCCGAGCCGGAACGGCAGGGCCGGCGAGCCGGGTTCCATCGCCCTGGCGAGCAGGAACCCGTCCCGTTTCTTGAGCTCCAGCGTGGTCGGCGGCCGCCACCCCGGATGCTTCGCCACCGGCCGCGAATGCCCGGTCCGCGTCTTCGCCCGCCGCCCGTACGAGCGCAGCCGGGCCGGGTCGACGCCGGGCTGCTCGGCCGGCCTGGCCACCGCCAGCGGGGGACCCCTACGCGGCGGCGGCCTGAGCGGCGGTCAGCGGCCCGCCGTCCGGGCGTGCTCGTACGCCTTGCCGAGCGCCGACAAGAACAGCTCGGCCGGCTGTGCCCCGGAAACGGCGTAGGCGCGGTTGAGCACGAAGAACGGCACGCCGGTGACGCCGAGCTCGCGGGCCTCGCGGATGTCGGCCTCGACGTCGTCCAGGTGGGCGGTGCCGGTGACGACGGCGCGGGTCTCGTTCTCGGGCAGACCGGCCTCGACGCCCAGCCGGACGAGGGTCTCGGGCTCGTCGAGGATCTGACCCTCGATGAGCTGGGCGCGCAGCATGCGCTCGTGGACCTGGCCGCCCAGCCCGTGCTTGCCGGCCAGGTGCGTGACCCGGTGGGCGTCGATGGTGTTGACCATGATGGAGCGTTCGAGCTCGTAGGCCAGGCCCTCCTCGGCGGCCAGCGCGGTGACCTGCGCCTGCATCGCCCGCACCTGGGCGGCCGTGCCGCCGGTCTTCTCGGCCAGCATCTCGGGCACGGGCTTTCGCACCCCGCTGGGGAAGGTCGGGTCGAGCTGGAAGCTGCGCCAGACCACCTCGACCTCCTCGGCGTGGGGGAACCGCTCCAGGGCGCGCTCCAGGCGCCTCTTGCCGATGTAGCACCAGGGGCAGACGACGTCCGACCAGACCTCGACACGCACCGTCTTCGGCTCGCTCGCCGTGCCCGCCCCGTTCACCGGCACGTCCCGTCCGTGCACACGGCCGCGGAGTCGTCGCCGAGAACGATCAGCCCCGGGACGGCGGCCGGGACGCCGGGAGCGGCGATGACCGGCGCGGACGCCGCCTCGCGGTCGCCGCTGGAGGAAGGCGCCGGCTCGGAGGCCGCGACGGGCGCGACGGGCGCGGCGGGCGCAGTGGGCACGGTCGGCGCAATGGGCAGCGTGGGCACAGGTGGCCCTTTCTGTTCGGCGCCGCGGTCGGCGCTGGTGGTGCTCGGACGGAGGTCGCCGGTCGGTTCGCAACCGTATCCGGCAGGATGATGTGTCAACCAAATGGGGGGCGTGAGAGGTCAGGCGGCGGGGTCGGGGGTGATCGGGAAGTTGTGCCGGAACACGTTGCCGGGGTCGTAGGCGGCCTTCACCCGCCGCAGCCGCCGCAGGGTGGCCGGTGGGAACGCCTTGGCCAGCAGGTCCTCGTCGCCGTGCGACTCGAAGCTCAGGTAGATCGCCTCGACGCCCAGCCGCTCCCACCACTGCTCGGCCTGCGCGCCCCCGGCCTTCTGGAACACCCCGGTGAGGGAGAAGTTCTGCGTGCGGTGGGCGTACGCGGTCGCCTCCGGCGGGGTGTCGTTGACCGCGCCGCCGACCGAGCGGACCTGCACCATGCCGGTGCCGCGCCCGCCGAACAGGCCGGCCAGCACGGCGCAGGTGGGGCCGTCGAGGTGCTCGACCAGGGCCGATCGCATGCGCGTGCCCGACTGGCCGTGGTGCTGGTTGTGGTGCGGCGCGACGATCGCGGCGTAGGGGGTGAGCTGCGCCTGCTGCTGCAGCACGGGGCCGAGGCCGAGGAAGGGCTCGATGGCCGAGACGGCGGCGTCGGTGTCGTCGCCGGCCCAGACGAGCAGGCTCTGGGCGACGATCGGCTCTCCCCGGCCGGTGGGGAACACCGAAAGGAACGCCGTGAGCGCGCGCGGGCTGTCCTCGACCAGCCGTCCGAAGCCTTCCAGGAACCCCGCGGTGTCGGAGGCGTCGTGCACCAGGGCGGCGAAGACGACCTCGCCCACCTCGGCGGCCTCGATGTCCAGGGAGGTGACCACGCCCATGTTGCCGCCCGCGCCGCGAAGCGCCCAGAACAGGTCGGGATGGTGCTCGGCGTCGGCCCGCACGACGCGGCCGTCGGCCAGGACCACCTCGGCGCCGACCACGTGGTCGATGGTCAGCCCGTAGGAGCGTCCCAGGAAGCCCTGCCCGCCGGCGGTCGCCAGGCCGCCGACGCCGACGTCGCCGTAGTCGCCCGAGCTGATCGCCAGCCCGTGCGGCTGGAGGACCTGCGCCACCTCGCCCCAGCGTGCTCCCGCGCCCACGCGCACCAGCCGGCGCGCGCGGTCGAGCACCTCCACGCCGTTCATCGCGCCGATGTCCACCACGATGCCGCCGTCGTTGGTGGAGCGCCCGCTGATGCCGTGGCCGCCGCTGCGCACCGACAGCGGCGCCCGCTGCCGCTGGGCGAACTCCAGGGCCTCTGCGACCTGTCCCGCCGTGGCGGGGCGCAGCACCAGGCCGGGGGAGCCCGGCCAGACGTAGCTGGAGCGCACGCGCCAGTAGTCGCGGTCGCCTGGTTCGACGGCGGAGTCCGACAGGGAGGCGGGCAGGGTGTCGTAGTCGATGCCCGGGCTGCGCAGCGCCCGCGCGCGTGCGGGTCGCGACGGTCCGCTGGAGGGCGGCGTGGACGAGCGCTCGGCGGCGACGGCCTCCCGCAGCGCGGGGGCCACCTCCTGGGCGAAGGTCTGGATGGTCTGCGGGTCGTCGGAGGCGAGGATGAACGTGCTGACGCCCTCCTGCAGCGCCAGCGGCAGCAACCGCTCCACCCACACGGCGGGCGGGCCCTGCAGCAGGCCGCCGCCCTCGGCGCCGAAGCCGCCCTCCATGAGGTTGAGCAGGCGGCGCACCTCGCGCGGGTCGCGTCCCGCCTCCTCGGCCGCCTCATCGATGATCTTGTTGCCGCCGGCGACGTCCTGAGGGGTGAGATACCCGAGGCTGGGCAGCCAGCCGTCGGCCTTGGCGCCGACCAGGCGCAGCATCCGCGGCTTGTAGGCCCCGAGCCAGATCGGCACCTCGTGCGCCGGCGCGGGCCCGCGCTTGGCCCCGCGGACGGTGTAGTGGGCGCCCTCGACGCGCAGCACGCGGCGCTCGCCGGCGTCCCACACTCCCCGGATCACCTCGATGGCCTCGCCGAGGGCGTCCACGGCCTGGCCGGGGGACAGCCGCCGGCCGCCCATGGCCTCGATCGCGTCCCAGAAGCCGCCGGCGCCCAGGCCCAGCTCGACGCGCCCGCCGGACAGCAGGTCGAGGCTGGCCACCGACTTGGCGAGGACGGCCGGCAGGCGCAGCGGCAGGTTCATCACGTCGCCCGACAGGTGGACGCGCTCGGTGCGGGCGGCCACCCAGCTCAGCAGCGTCCAGGTGTCCAGGTGGGCGGGCTGGTAGGGGTGATCCTGGAAGGTGACCAGGTCCAGTCCGGCCCGTTCGCTCAGCTGGGCGAGGGCGACGGCGGCCTCGGGGCGGCCGCTCTGCGGCGTGATGAACGACCCGAACCGTAGATCGTGGCCATAGTCGGGCATGGGGGCCTCCGCCGGAAAACTGGTAGATATGTCAACCGTACCTCGGTGATGGATGACGTATCAACCTCGGCGTCGTAGGCTGGGGCGCATGACCGTGCAGCAGCAGCCGCCGGCGACCGCCCGGCTCTCGGAGCTGGACGCGTGGCGCGGCTACACCGCCGTCCACGCCCAGCTCGCCGCGCACATGGCGCGTGAGCTGACCCGCGCCACCGGGCTGTCGGAGGCCGACCACCAGGTCCTGGACGCGCTGCTGGACGCCCCGTCGGCCCGCATGCGCGCCCTGGAGCTGCGCTGGACGCTGCAGTGGGAGAAGAGCCGCCTGTCCCACCAGGTCGCCCGCATGCGCTCACGGGGTCTGCTCGAACGCGACGCCTGCACCGAGGACGCCCGCGGCTGGGACATCAGCCTCACCGCGGCGGGACGGCAGGCCGCGACGCGCGCGCGGGAGGTGCGGGAGGAGTCGGTGCGCCGCCTCGTCGTGGAGACGCTCGGCGCCGAGCGCCTGGCCCACTTCGCCGAGGCCGCCACCCTGCTCGCCGCCCGGCTCCAGCAGGCGGCCGAGCAGGACCCCGACTGCCGCGCCGCCCGCGCCGCTCTCCACCCGGAGCACCCCGAGCGCTCGGAGTGAACCGGAGTACTCCGAGCACCCGAGGGCTCCGGCGAGAGGCGCGGCTACGTGGAGCTCCTGACCGGGTGAACAGGCCTATGCTGACGCGGAGGGTGACAGGGAGCCGACCCCGACATCGGCGCACTGGTCATCCTGTTCGAGCGTCCCTCCGGCGATCGCGATCGCACCGACGACGACATCGCCGCGCCGGATCAGCCGAGCGGCCCTGCCGGCCACGATGGGTGTTCCCGCCACGTCAACTATCTGCGCGAACACCGCCGGGTAGGCCTGCTGCAGGCCCATCAGGTCACTGTCGTCGCGACGAAACAGCGCAACGCCGGATGCCTTCGCCGGGGCGATACGGGCCGACATCGGAGACGCGCCGTCCATGCGATCGAGAACCTGCAGGTGCCCGCCGCCGTCGACGATCGCGACCGTAATCGTCGCGCCGATCGCGGCAGCGTGCTCGCGCACGCGGTCGCTGACGGCCCGAGCCTCGTCCAGAGTGAGCGACATCATTCCTACCTTCAATCTCTTGGTTCCACCAATCTTGGGCGAACCAAGAGTATATCCGGGTTCGTTGGATGGACCAAGGGATTGGCTTAAACTGCGTGCGTGGAGATGAACGAAGCGCCGGCCCGTCTGCGCCGCAAACCGAGCTGGCTGATCAACAGGGCTTCCGCGCGGGCGCATCGACTCATCAAAGAAACGATGGCCGCTGCCGGTGGGCACGCCTATCACTTCGCGATCCTCGCCGCGCTGGAGGAGTTCGGCCCGGACAGCCAGGTGCAGATCGGCCAACGATGCGGAATCGACCAGAGTGACATGCACACGATGCTCAATGAGCTGGTAGAACAAGGCCACGTCGCGCGCGCCCCAGACCCCGCCGACCGGCGCCGCAACCTGGTCACCCTGACCGCCGCCGGGCGACGACGGCTCGAAGACCTGGATGCGACCCTCACGGGAGTTCAACACGACATCTTGGACGCCCTGTCGGCCACCGAGCGTGACACGCTCACCGGCCTGCTCACCCGTATCCTCGGCTAGCCTTCGCCTCCACTCGGGAGATCGGCAGATCAATTCGCCCCGTTCGGCTCGTTCGAGAACCCCTGGACGCCGAGGGCCTGGAGAAGGTCGACCCGGCGAGCCCCCGACCAGCAGCTCGCCGACATCCGCCGCATCTACGGGCCGGAGAAGGAAGCCCTCGGCGTGCCGGCCATCGAGATCGAGCTGGTGACCAGCCCGGCGACCTGACCTGCCCCGATGCGCTCCGGCGCCTGCCAGGTGTCAAAGGTCGTCGTCCTCGGCGGCGGCCGGTCATCGGTCGCAGCGCCGGCGCCGCCACCGTGGTCGCGGCCGTGACACGACCATGACGCGGAGCGCACGAGGCGGGGACACGGCCGGTCGACAGTGAATGAGGTCGGCGGGCGAACCGCCGATGAGCCACCGAGCGTGCGGCGAAGCCCGGGGCCGTCCGCGCCGGGTCGATGGTGTGCGGGCCCGGGTGGCCCCGGCGACTTCGGCCTCGCCCTCATCAAGCAGGCGAGATGAGCCGGCCCGGGCTGCTGTGACCGTCCGCGCACGCTGGAGGCTCCGGCGAAGGTGATCAGAAAAGGGAGAAGGCGTTGGTGAATGACGCAGGATGGGACCGGCGTTCGGTGTTGCGGGGCGCCGCCGCGCTGGCCGGTGCGGCCGCGACGGCGCCGCTGCTGGGCGGGGCGGCCACGGCGCCGGCCGGCGGCGCTGACGCCGACGCGCTGTTCAGGGCGGGGAGGTTCGAGCAGGCCGGCCGGGCCTACGAGGAGATCCTGAGAACAGACCCCACGAATCTGCACGCGGCCCGACGGCGCGGTCATGTGGGGCTACTGGCCAACAGGTTCCCCGACGCCGAGAAATACCTCACGATGGCCCTCAGCCTGGCGCCCGACGACAAGGACGCCAACTACTTCCTGGCCGACTGCTACATCAGGCAGGACAAACTCTCCCAGTCCGCACCACACTGGCGCGCGGCCGGCGAGGAAGCCTACGCGACGTGGTTCGCGGCGGTCAGCGGCGAGGCGTATCAGGTCCACGGCGACATCGCGCGGCTGCCATGGCAGCAGGTGGACCCGATGCCGCTGGTGGAGGCCTCGGTCAACGGCGGGCCGCCGAAGCGGTTCACCTTCTACACCGGCGCCCCGCATCTGGGTATGCGCGCGTCGGTGGCCAAGGAGGCCGGGCTGCGCCCGGTCGCCAGTCAGAAGATCGAGTACGAGAACAACGTCATATGGGCGTACTACGGGGTGCTGGACTCCTTCACGCTGGGCGGCATCGAACTGCGCAACGTGCCGGTGGGCTGGTCGTCGACGGAGTCGGGCGAAGACGTCGACACCGACAACGACGGCCTGATCGGCACGTGGGTCTTCTACCACCTGCTGACCACCTTCGACTACGCGGGCCGGTCGCTGATCCTGCGCCGCAGAACCCCCGAAACGGCCAGGAAGGCACGCGCCGCCGCTTTCCAGGCGGGCGCGGCGCCCCTGCCGCTGTGGCTGGCCCGTGAGCAATATCTGCACAGCACGGGCACCATCAGCGGCGTCGCCGGCTCCCGCACAGGGGTGGTGGGCGTGAACTTCGGCGGAGGGGGCGAGATGTCCGCGGTCGTGTTCGGGGACACGGCCGAGCGGCTGGGGATCCGCAGCGACCACGACCGCCCGCTCGGGACCTTCGCCCACAGCCACCCGGCCGTCACCTACCCCTGCTACCCGAAGGAGATCCGCCTCGGCGGGGCCGCCGCCAAGGAGATCTACTGCGAGAACCACCCAGGGGCCGAGGTCGCCCCCCTCGGGTTCGACGTGCCGGCCGCCTTCTTCCACTGCTTCTACAAGCCCTGCAACGTCACTGTCGACTTCACCGACATGAAGCTCTACATCGCCCGCGGCAAGGCCACCTGATCGCCGCGACGGCACGAGCGCTCTGAGAGCCGGATCATTCTCCAAGCGGCGAGGCCGTTCCCCGGGTCCCCGATCCGGGATCCGCGAGCCCGAGCGTCCCGGCCGGAGATGGGACTTTCGTCAGGGGTGGTCGTGGCCGATCCTCCGATCTTTGCGCGGCCGCCGGTCCCTAGGTTCTCCACCATGCGAAGCGAGCTCATCGGCCTGGTGGCGGCGGCCGGCCTGGCCTCGGCCGCGGCCGTCGTCACGCCCCCCGCGGCCGCGGCCGTCGTCACGGCCCCCGCCCCGTCCCCCGCCCCGTCCACCGCTCCATCGACCGGGCCATCCCCGGCGGCCATCGACGCCTACCTGCGCAGGGCCATGAAGTCCACCGGGTTGCCGGGGATGTCGGTCGTCGTGACCCACCGGGACAGGGTCGTGCTCGCCCGGGGGTACGGGCACGACGCGGACGGCGAACCGGTCACCGAGACGACCCCGATGCGCGTCGCCTCGGTCAGCAAGTCGTTCACGGCCATGGCCGTCATGACGCTGGTCGACGACGGCAGGCTCTCGCTGGACGAACCGGTCGCCGACCGGCTGCGGGAGTTCCGGATGGCCGACCCGCGCGCCGGCCGGATCACCGTGCGGCAACTGCTGAACCAGACCTCCGGACTGTCCGACACCACCGTCGACATCGGCGCGACGCAGGCGGCCACGTCGCTCGCCGGATACGTGTCCGCGCTGGGCACCGGCACGCTGGCCGCCGCCCCCGGCACGCACTGGGAGTACTGCAACGTCAACTACGACCTGGCCGCCCGGCTGGTCGAGGTCGTCGGCGGGCAGGGCTTCTGCGACTACATGCGGCGGCACGTCTTCGGCCCGCTCGGCATGACCGGCAGCGCCGTCGGAGCCCGGTCCGTCGCAGACCGGGTCATCAAGCCGGCCGAGGGGTTCGACTCGGTGTACGGCGCCTGGGTGGCGCGCCCTGAACCGTCCGGCTTCCGCGGCGGCGGGAGCGGTGGCGTCGTCACCGACGCGGCCGACATGGGCAGGTGGCTGATCGGCCAGAACGGCCATGGCAGGCCACCGGTGACACCGCAGAGCCTGCGGACCATGCACGCGCCGTCCGAGGTGCGTGACTACGGCATGGGCTGGGGCCAGGAGACCGTGGGCGGCGCCAGGTTGCTCGTCCACTCGGGCAATCTGTTCACCTACACCGCCGTGCAGGCCATCGCCCCGGACACCGGCTACGGGTTCGCGGTCATGACCAACAGCGCCGCCCTCTACGACGACACCTACGACGTGCTCACCGGCCTGGTCGCGATGAGCGAGGGCGGGACCCCCGAGGTGCCCGGCGGCGGCCGGCATACCTACGAGCTGGCCCTCGGCCTGATCGCGGTGGCGGCGGCGGGCCTGGGCGTGCTGGGCGTACTGCGGTCCCGGCGCTGGGCGGGCAGGCGTGCGGGGAGTGCCGGCCTGTGGACCGGGGCGCGGCTGCTGCCCGCGCTGCTTCCGGCGGCGCTGTTCGCCGCCTATCCGGAGCTGATCTCCCTGCTGATGAACGGCCGGACGGTCACCTGGGCGCAGCTCACCTACTTCGCCGCGCCGTTGACGATCACCTTCGCGGTCGCGGCCGCGGCGGGGGCCGTCACCACCGTGGTTCGGCTGGCCAGGCTGCGATCGGTAGTGTCGCACAAGTGAGAAACGGCGCGATCCTGGCGGTCATCGCGGGGGCCGCCCTGCTCAACGGGCTGTACCTGGACGCCATCCCGCTGTGGCGGCAGCTCTTCTTCTTGGTCCCGGTCGTGGCCGCCTACCTGCACGGACGCCACCTGACCCTGCGGCGGGGCTGGCCGGTCCACGCCCTCGTCGCCCTACCCGGGGTCGTCTGCACGGTGCTGGACTTCCCCGTCGGCGTCGGCGGCCTGATGGCACTGGGACTGTTCGCGGTGCTGCCGTGGCTGACGGGCCGCTTCCAGCGGCAGCAGGCCGACCTGGTGCGGGCGGGCCGGGAGCGGGTCGCCCAGCTCCGGCGGGAACAGGAGTTCACCGCCGAACGGGTCGCCCTGCGCGAACGAGCCCGCATCGCCGCCGACATCCACGACTCGCTCGGCCACGAGCTGGCGCTGATCGCGCTGCGCGCCGGCGCCCTGGAACTGGACGCGGACATGAGCGAACGCAACCGTGAGGCGGCCGCCCGGCTGCGGGCCTGCGCGGTCACCGCCACCGACCGGCTCCGCCACACCGTCGGAGTGCTGCGCGAGACCGGCGGTGCCCCGGCCGGGACGCCGGAGGAGTCCGTCGAGGTGCTGGTGGACCGCGCCCGCGGCGCCGGGATGAGGGTCGCCCTCCTGCGCACCGGCGGGCGGGCGCTCCTGCCGCCGCTGGTGGACAGGGCCGCGCACGGGGTGGTGCGGGAGTCGCTGACCAACGCCGCCCGCCACGCCCCCGGAGCCGAGGTGACCGTCCGCGTCGATCACGCCTGCGACGCGGTCACCGTCACCGTGTCCAACTCCGCCGCCCGCACCCCGCCGGCGCCGGCGAGCGGCGGGAGCGGGATAGCGGGCCTGCGCGAGCGGGTGCGGCTGCTCGGCGGCACGCTGCGGGCCGGTCCCCGCGACGGCGGCTTCACTGTGACGGCGCGGTTGCCGTGCGACCGGGAAGGGGCCTCCCGCGACGGGGAGGACGACCTCCCGGCCGTCCCAGGACAGCAGGGAGATCGAGAAACCCGGGGAGCCCGGGGAGAAGGCGGGGGAGGCCGATGATCCGGGTGATGCTGGCCGACGACGAGGCCATGATCCGGGCGGGGGTGAGGTCGATCCTGGTCACCGACGCGGGCATCGAGGTGGTCGCCGAGGCCGCCGACGGGCGCGAGGCGGTGGAGCTGACGCGCGCGCACCGGCCGGACATCGCGATGCTGGACATCCGGATGCCGCGCCTCGACGGCCTGTCCGCGGCGGCCGAACTGCGCGTCGCCATGCCCGAGGTCGCGGTCGTCATGCTGACCACGTTCGACGAGGACGACTACGTCGCCAGGGCGCTCGAGGAGGGGGTCCGGGGCTTCCTGCTGAAAGCCTCCGACCCCCGCGAGCTGATCATGGGGGTGCGGGCGGTCGCCGGCGGCGCGGCGTACCTGTCGCCGAGGATCGCGCGGAAGGTCATCGCGCAGCTGGGCGGCGGCAGGCTCTCCAGGGCGGGAACGGCACGCAGGCGCGTGGAGTCGCTGACGGCGCGGGAGCGCGAGGTGCTGGCACTCGTCGGCCGCGGCATGTCCAACCAGGACATCGGCCGTGAACTGTTCCTCTCGGAGGGCACCGTCAAATCCCACGTCAGCGCCATCCTGCTGCGGCTCGGCCTGAACAACCGCGTCCAGGCGGCGATCGTCGCCTACGAGGCGGGCCTGGTGATCGGGGACGCCTGACGCGCCGCCGGCGGCACCGCGTCAGGCGCACGCGTGCGATTGCTCGCGGCGCTTCTCGTGGCCGCCCGCGGAGGCGTTCAGGGAGCGGCACTGAAAGTTCCACGGGCGGCGGCGTGCCCGTCCCAAGGCGTCCCAGGTCAGCTCGTCCGCGTCGGCGGCGAAAGGGCAGTTGAGCTGGACAACGCCCACCGGGCTGTAATGCTCCGCAGGAAAGCCGGTTGGTGATCCACTCAACGGAGGATCGATGCGCAAGATGCGAGCCTTGGCGGTCGCGGGAGCCCTGGTCGGCGGGCTGGTGGTCGCCGGGAGCACCACGCCCGCGCACGCCGACACACTACGAAACGTCTACTACTCATCCTCCGACTGCTACCGGTACGGAGACTACGGCGTCCAGAACGGGCTGTGGACCTGGTACCACTGCGACTACCAGTACAACTTCTGGTTCCTCTACAGCGTCCCGTAAACGCACGACCTCGGTTCTGCGCCGCAGTCGCCATGAGCAGGAGCCGGCGCTAGGCGCGCGGGGCCGCGGCGGGCGTGGTGCCCGGGGTGTGGTGGCGCTGGTAGTGGCGGGCGGCCCGCGCGCGGTTGCCGCAGGAGGGTTTGCACCACTCCTGGCGGCCGTGGCCCTTGACGAAATAGAGCACGCAGCGGGGCGCGGTGCAGGCCCGCAGCCGCTCGCGCGCCGGTCCGGACAGCAGGTCGATGGCGGCGCGGGCCAGGGCCGCCAGGAGCCGGACGCGCGGGTCGGTCTCGGCCGACAGCGGCCGCGACCCCGGCGGCCCGGCGGCCGGCCAGTGCAACTGGGGGGCGATGGGCTCGCGGGCGGCGACGGCGTTGAGGTGGGCCAGAGCCTGGTCGCCGGGGAGCAGGCGCCCCGCGTCCGCCGGGCTCGCCGGGCCGGGGCTGACCGCACGGGCGAACAGGGCGCGGACCGCCCGCCGCAGCTCGACGACCTCGCCCCTGAGGTCCTCGTCGGCGATCGCCTGCGCGGCGCCGGTGATGGAGGAGGGCAGTTCTTCCCGTTCGCGGATCCACCGGGCCAGCCCGGCGAGGGTGGCCAGCTCGTCGGTGACGCCGCCGTTGCCGTGGTGGCGGATGGTGTTGACCAGCTCCACCGCCGTCAAGCGCTCCACAGGTGCTCTCCTTCACGCGTCAGGGCCGCCGTCCCCCGGGCCCGTCCGCCCAGATTACGTCCACGGCGGTGAACTCCGGGGCTGAGGAGGTTTCGTGAGATTTTTTCGGCATACTGTCGGATCCCTGGGGAGTCGTTCGTAGAGCGGGTGCGAGGCGGCCAGAGGAGACCGCCGGGACAAGGGAGTGATGAGATGGCTCGGTACTTGATCTCGTTCAATGACGGCGCGATGGACCACATCCCCGACGAGGATTGGCCCGACGTGGGCAAGGCCGCGCACGCGGTGATCCAGGAGGCCGTGGACGCCGGCGTGTGGGTGTTCGGCGCCGGCCTGGAAAGGCAGAGGGCGAGCGTCGTGGCCACGGACGGGATGGTCACCGACGGTCCTTACCCGGAGACCAAGGAGGTCATCGGCGGGTTCTCGGTCGTCGAGGTGGCCACGCGCGAGGAGGCGCTGGCGTGGGCCGCCAAGACCGCCGCCGCCTGCCGCTGTGCGCAGGAGGTGCGGGAGCTCATGCCCGACCCGGAGACGGACGCGATGCTCCGCCGGGCCGACCGGCGATGATGACCTTCCGGCGACGTCTGACCGGGCAGGACCTGCCACGCTGAGGCAAGACCTGCGTGGCGGCGGTCGCCGGTCCGAGGGGTGCGCGGCGATGGCGGCGGGCCCCTGAGGTCAGGGGCCCGCCGGTGCCAGGCGGTCGGCGCGGCCGTCCAGGTAGCGCTGCTCGGGCAGGCTCGTGGTGCGCCGGGCCGCGGCGCGGTAGCAGGCGCGGGCGTCCTCCACCTGGCCGGCCATCTCCAGCAGGTGGGCGCGCACCGCGTCCACCCGGTGGTGGCCCTGCAGCCGCTCGTCCCCGTCCAGCGTCGCGAGCAGCGCGAGCCCCTCCGCCGCCCCCTTCACCATCGCCAGCGCCACCACGTGGTTGAGGGTGACCACCGGGCTGGGCGCCATGCGCTCCAGCAGCTCGTACAGGGCCAGGATCTGCGCCCAGTCGGTGCCTGCCGCGGTCGGCGCCTCGGCGTGGACGGCCGCGATGGCCGCCTGGAGCTGGTAGGGGCCGAGGGGCGCGCCCGACAGCGCCGCGGTGATCAGCCGCACGCCCTCGCCGATCTGCTCGCGGTTCCACCTGCCGCGGTCCTGCTCGGCCAGCGGGATCAGCCCGCCGGCGGCGTCGGTACGGGCGGGGCGGCGCGCGTCGGTGAGCAGCATGAGCGCCAGCAGCCCGGCCACCTCGCCGTCGCCGGGCAGCAGCCGGTGCACCGCACGGGTGAGCCTGATCGCCTCGCCGGTCAGCTCGGCGCGGTGCAACTGGTCGCCGGAGGTGCTCGTGTACCCCTCGTTGAAGATCAGGTAGAGCACGTGGAGGACCACGCGCAGCCGCTCGGCCCGCTCGGGTTCCGGCGGCGGGCCGAAGGGGATGCCGGTGGTCTTGATGCGCTGCTTGGCCCGGCTGATGCGCTGCGCCATGGTGGCCTCGGGCACCAGGAAGGCCCGGGCGATCTGCGCCGTGGTCAGGCCGCCGACCGCGCGCAGGGTGAGCGCGAGCTGCGAGGGCGGCGACAGCGCGGGGTGACAGCACATGAACAGCAGCGTGAGGGTGTCGTCCTGGTCGGGCGGGGCGTCCTCGCCTGGGCCGGGCGCCGCCTCGCCGCCGGGCTCCATGGTCGCGACCGTGACCTCGCGGACCCGGCGGGCCTGGTCGCTGCGCCACTGGTCGGTCAGCCGGCGGCCCGCGACGGTGATCAGCCACGCCTTGGGCGCGTCCGGGACGCCCTGCTCGGGCCACTGCAGGGCGGCGGCGAGCAGCGCCTCCTGCACGGCGTCCTCGGCGGCGTCGAAGTGCCCGTGGCGCCGGATGAGGGCGCCGAGGACCTTCGGCGCCAGCTCGCGCAGCAGGTCCTCGAAGTGGGTGTCGGTGCTCACGTCGGCGTCCCCCGCGTGCTCGGTCCGCTGTGGCGCCCCCGGTCGCCGGAGCGCCGGGCGGCCCGAACGAGCATACGGCCCTCGTCGCTGTCACTGTCGCCGTCGCCGTGCTCGTCGCCGAGGGCGGGCGCGCCCCGGGCCCCTCGGTGGCAGTCGGTGCCGGTCAGTGCCAGCCGGACTCCTCCACGCCCCCCGGGATCGGCGCGGAGGGGTCGTAGGGGACCCGGGTGAAGATGAAGGTGTTGAGGTCCAGATGGCCGGCCGAGCCGTCGGCCCGCCGCACCACGCGCAGGGTCTCGCCGGCGTAGTAGCCGTCCAGGCCGAGCCAGGTGCCGTCGGACCGCGCGGCGAACCGGGACGAGCGGCCCTGCCCGTTCACCGGGGAGATCTTCAGGTCGCGCCCCGGCAGCAGGCGCAGCAGGAAGGCGGTCGGCCCCCAGTACCAGGGACCGGTCAGCTCCAGCAGGTCGGGGTCGGCGGCGGTGGGCGCCCACGGGCGGGGGATGGCCGGCTCGTGGGCCTCCAGGATGTCCAGCAGGTCGGTGGCGACCGTGGGACGCAGCCCGGAGGTGGTGTTGGCCATGCACAGCACGCCGGCGCCGTCGGCGGGGTCGCCCCAGACCACGGCCAGGAAGCCGGGCATCGACCCGCCGTGCCCGGCCAGGCGGCGCCCGCGGTGGCGCAGCAACTGGATGCCCAGCCCGAAGCCGGTGCTCCACACCTCGGCGTCGTCGACGCCGGCCGGCTCGCGCATCTCGGCCAGCGTGGCGGGGTCCAGGACGCGGCGGTCGCCGCGCGCCAGGAACCGCGACCAGGTGGCCAGGTCGGCGCAGGTGGACCACAGCTGCCCGGCCGGCGCCATGGCGCCCGCGTCGTGCTCGGGCTCGGGCAGCAGGACGTCGGCCCACGGGTGCACGGCGTACCCGCGGGCGTAGGGCTCGCGCGGCCGGGTCGTGGTGTCGCGCATGCCGAGCGGCTCGAGGATCTCCGTGCGGGCGACGTCGGCCCAGTCGGCCTTGCGGTGGCGGGCGACCAGCTCCCCGAGCAGGGCGAACCCGAGATTGGAGTAGTGGAAGCGCCGGCCGGGCCGGTGACGGGAGGTGCCCTGGTCCAGCGCGCCGGTGAGCTCGTCGATCTCCATGCCGTGCACGCGCTCCCACCACGGGCCGGGCGGCTCGGCGGTCAGGCCGGCGGTGTGCGACAGCAGTTGGGCGATGGTGACCTCGCCGACCGGGGTGGCGGGCATGTGCCGGGACAACGGGTCGTTCAGCGTCAGCAGGCCCTCGTCGCGCAGCCGCATGACCAGCACGGCGACCAGGGTCTTGGTGATGGAGCCGATGCGGTACTGGGTGTCGGCCGTCGGCGCGGCGCCGCCCTCGACCGTCCCCCGGGCGCCGAACCAGACCGGCTCGCCGTCACGCAGCACCGTCGCGACCAGCGAGGGTGTGCGCGCCTCGGCCTGCTCGATCGCCACGCGGCGCAGCAGCGCGCGAGCCGTGCCTTCCAGAATCGCCGCCATCGGCCCACTTCCCGATCTGAGGTCCCGCCAGGATCAGTGACACATTAGCGGTGATCGGCCCGCCGACCGGCCGACAAGCCGTTCATCCCAGGGCCGTACGCCCTTGCCGCGGAGCCCTCCTCGCGCCCGCTTCCCGGGGGCCGCGTACCGGACGGGCCGCCCGGGGCCCGGCTCTGTTCTACGCTGGCGCGAGCGTAGGACGGCGTGGAGGTGGCGGGGTGCAGGTGAAGGGCGACGGGGCCGCGGGCACGAGCATCTCGGCGGTCCTGGAACGCGTCACCTACGCCAACGAGGAGACCGGGTACACCATCGCCAGGGTGGCCGTCGAGCGGGGCGGGGCCGAGCTGGTGACGGCCGTGGGGCCGCTGCTCGGGGCGCAGGTCGGCGAGAGCCTGCGGCTGACCGGCCGGTGGACCTCCCACCCCAAGTACGGCAGGCAGTTCGAGGTGTGGTCCTACACCACCGTGCTGCCGGCCACCGTGCAGGGCATCCAGCGCTACCTGGGGTCGGGGCTGGTCAAGGGCATCGGCCCCAAGATGGCCGAGCGCATCGTCGGTCACTTCGGCACCGACACCCTGGAGGTGATCGAGAAGTCGCCCGAACGGCTGGTGGAGGTGCCCGGGCTCGGTCCCAAGCGCACCAAGATGATCGCCGCGGCCTGGGAGGAACAGAAGATCATCAAAGAGGTGATGATCTTCCTGCAGGGCGTCGGGGTGTCCACCTCGATCGCCGTGCGCATCTTCAAGCAGTACGGCGACACCTCGATCACCGTGGTGAAGACCGAGCCCTACCGGCTCGCCGACGACGTGTGGGGCATCGGGTTCAAGACCGCCGACACCATCGCCCAGGCCGTCGGCATCCCGCACGACAGCCCCGAGCGGGTCAAGGCCGGCCTGCGCTACACCCTGTCCCAGGCGGCCGACGCCGGCCACTGCTACCTGCCGGCGCCCAACCTGGTCGGCGACGCGGTGAAGATCCTGGAGGTGCCGGCCGAGCTGGTGGCGAGCTGCCTGGACGAGCTGGCCGCCGCCGAGGGCGTGGTCCGCGAGGAGGTTCCCGCCGGCGACGGCGTGGTACCGGCGGTCTACCTGGTGCCCTTCCACCGCGCCGAGCTGGCGCTGGCGGGCGGCGTGCGCCGCCTGCTGGACTCCGGGCACGACCGGCTCGGGGCCTTCGCCGGGGTCGACTGGAGCGCCGCGCTGGGCTGGCTGCGCGAGCGGACGGGCGCCGACCTGGCCCCCGAGCAGGCCGAGGCGGTGCGGCTGGCCCTCACCTCCAAGGTGGCCGTGCTGACCGGCGGGCCGGGCTGCGGCAAGAGCTTCACCGTGCGTTCGATCGTGGCCCTGGCCCGCGCCAAGAAGGCCAAGGTGGTGCTGGCCGCCCCCACCGGCAGGGCCGCCAAGCGCCTGGCCGAGCTGACCGGTCACGAGGCCACCACCGTCCACCGCCTTCTGCAGCTGCGCCCGGGCGGGGAGGCGACCTTCGACCGCGACAACCCGCTGGAAGCCGACCTGCTGGTGGTGGACGAGGCGTCCATGCTGGATCTGCTGCTGGCCAACAAGCTGGTCAAGGCGGTGGCCACCGGGGCGCACCTGCTGTTCGTGGGCGACGTCGACCAGCTGCCGTCGGTCGGCGCGGGGGAGGTGCTGCGCGATCTGCTGGCCGCCGACGTCGTCCCGCGGGTGCGGCTGACCCAGATCTTCCGCCAGGCCCAGCAGTCGGGCGTGGTGGTCAACGCCCACCGGATCAACACCGGCCTGCATCCCACGCTGGAGGGCATGACCGACTTCTTCCTGTTCCCCTGCGAGGAGCCCGAGGAGATCGCCGCGCTCACCGTGGACGTGGTGGCCCGGCGCATTCCCCGCAGGTTCGGGCTGAACCCCCGCCGCGACGTGCAGGTGCTGGCCCCGATGCATCGCGGCGCGGCCGGGGCGGGCAACCTCAACAACGCCCTGCAGGAGGCGCTCACCCCCTCCCGCGAGGGCATGCCCGAACGGCGCTACGGCGGCCGGGTCTTCCGCATCGGCGACAAGGTGACCCAGTTGCGCAACAACTACGACAAGGGCGCGGCCGGGGTGTTCAACGGCACCGTCGGGGTGGTCACCGACCTGCGTCCCGAGGACGGCAAGCTGACCGTCCTGACCGACGAGGACGAGAGCGTCGAATACGGCTTCGACGAGCTGGACGAACTGGCGCACGCCTACGCGGTGTCCATCCACCGTTCGCAGGGCAGCGAATATCCCGCCGTGGTGATCCCGCTGGCGACCAGCGCGTGGATGATGTTGCAGCGCAACCTTCTGTACACGGCGGTCACCCGCGCCAAGAAACTGGTGGTGCTGGTCGGCTCCCGCCGTGCCCTGGCGCAGGCGGTGCGCACCCGGGGGGCGGGCCGCCGCCACACCAGCCTCACCCACCGGCTCCGCCAGGGCTGAGGCCGCGCCGGCGACGGCCGTACACGCCTCGCGTCGGCGGCCTTACGCCTCGATGTCACCTTCGACGGCTTTGCCCGATTTTTTCACTGACAATCTTCGTCAAGCGTCCTGACAAGGCTGGACAGGGCATTCCGGCCTGAATGGCACCTGTGAGTTGGCCGAAATGTGATCCAACTAACCCCAAACGTGTACGTTTCAGTGCTGATCCCCATTAGGGTTTTTATGAGCACTTTGCCGTCCTGGGGGAGAAGGTCGTGCGGGACTTTCGTCAACGTCTGAGGACTCCGATCGCCGGGCTGGCCGTGGTGACGGCCTGTCTGCTGACCGCGTCATGCTCGGGCGGCGGCGCGAGCCCCTCCGGCCCTGGCGCCGACGGCGGCGCCGGCACCAGCGCGCCCGCGACGCCCCTGCCGCAGATCAAGATCAGCCCGGTGAAGGGCGCCAGCAAGGTCCGGCCCGAGAAGAGCGTCGTGGTCACCGTCGGCGACGGGGAGCTGGAGGAGGTCACCGTCGAGGCCGGTGGCAAGCCGCTGAAGGGCGAGTTCGACGCCGGGCGCACCAAGTGGGTGTCCAAGGGCCCGCTGAAGCCGTCGGCCACCTACACCGTCTCCGCCAAGGCCACCGGCCAGGGCGGCCCCGCGACGGCCACCAGCTCCTTCACCACCCTCAAGCCGGCCCAGGAGCTGCGCATCGCCGACATCACCCCCAACGTCAAGGGAGAGACCGTCGGCGTCGGTATGCCGATCATGGTGCGCTTCAGCCGGCCGGTGGCCGACAAGAAGGCCGTCGAGCGGGCGCTGAAGGTCACCGCCGAGAAGCCGGTCAGCGGGGCCTGGCGGTGGATCGACGACAGCCTGGTCATCTACCGCACCGTCAAGTACTGGCCCGCCCACCAGAAGGTGCGCTTCACCGCCGCCCTGGAAGGCGTGCGCGACGGCAAGGACGTGTACGGCGTGCGCAACTACGCCACCACCATGAAGGTCGGCGCGGCGTGGATCAGCAGCGTCAGCACCCGCAGCCACCAGATGATCGTCCGCAAGGACGGCAAGATCGTCCAGAGGATGGCGATCAGCGCCGGCAAGGCCACCACGCGCGAGTACACCACCACCAACGGCGTCCACCTGACGATGGAGCGCGGCAACCCGGTCACCATGATCTCCCCGGGCAAGAAGAAGGGCGACCCCGGCTACTACAAGGAGGTCGTCGACCACGCCGTGCGCATCTCCAACAGCGGCGAGTACGTCCACAGCGCGCCGTGGTCGGTCGGCTCGCAGGGCCGGGCCAACGTCAGCCACGGCTGCGTCAACGCCCGCCCCGACCAGGCCAAGTGGTTCTACGACAACTTCCACCGCGGCGACGTCGTCAAGATCGTCGGGACGACCCGCACGCTCGAGTGGAACAACGGCTGGGGCTACTGGCAGCTGCCGTTCAAGCAGTGGAAGAAGGGCAGCGCCCTGGCCGGCTGAGCCGGTTGAGGTCTCACACGCCGGGCCGCCGGGCCGCCCGCCGCCCGCCGGCCGATCCACCGGTCATCCGCGCCGGTGCGCGGTCACCGCGGACGCCGCCTGCGGGGTGGCGGCCGGGAGCAGCCCGTGGTGGTGCAGGAGGGTGCGGGCATAGGCGATGGCGGTGGGGGTGTCGGGGAAGACCAGGCCGTCGCGATGGAGATGGTCGGCGACGCCGAGGGCGACCAGGACCTGAGTGTGCCCGGGTTTGATGCCGGAGACCAAGACGGTGATGCCACGGCGCTCCATGCGGGTGATCGCGTCGCCGAGGATATGGGCACCGGTGGCGTCCAAGGTGGTGATCCGGGACATCCGCAAGATCACCACGCGGACGTCGGCGACTTCGGACAGCTCCAGCAGGAAGCGGTGGGCGGCGGCGAAGAACAGCGGCCCGTCGAACCGGTAGGCGACGATGTGCTCGCTCAGCAGCCGTTGTTCCTCCGCGCTGTGGTCACCCGCGTCCAGCGGGACCTGATCGAGCCGGGAGGTCCGGGCGACCGCGCGGAGCGCGAGCACGACGGCCAGGCCGAGACCCACGGCGACCGCGGTGATGAGGTCGAACACGACGGTCACGATGAAGGTGAGGGCGAGCACGACGGCGTCGCCGCGGGTCGCGCGGGCCAGCGCGCGCAAGGAGCCGACCTCGACCATGCGGACGGTGGTGGCCAGCAGCACCCCGGCGAGCGCCGCGAGCGGGATCCGGCCTACCAAGGGGCCGGCGGCGAGCACGATGCCGGCCAGGACGGCGGCGTGGGTGAGCGCGGCCAGCCGGGACCTGGCCCCGGCGCGGACGTTGACCGCGGTGCGGGCGATCGCGGCGGTCGCCGGAACGCCGCCCAGGACGGGCGCGGCCAGGTTGGCGATGCCCTGCCCGAACAGTTCCCGGTCGGGGTCGTGCTTCTCGCCGACGCTCATCGCGTCGGCGACGGTGGCACACAGCAGGCTCTCCAGTGCGGCCAGCGCGGCCACCGCCAGCGCGGACGGCAGGAGCGTTCCCACCATGCCGGGATCGAAGAAGCCCAGCGACGGGGCGGGCAGCCCGGCCGGTAAGGTCCCGATCCGGGCGACGTCGAGCGAGAACACCTGAGCACCCAGCGTCGCGGCCGCGACCCCGAGAAGGGAGAACGGGACACCCGGCCGCAGCCGGGCGCCGGTCAGCATCAAAGCGGCCACCGCCAGCGCCATGACGGGCGCGACCCAGGCCGGATGAGCGGCGAAGCGCGCCAGGGCCGAGGCCGCGACCTGCCACACCTTCTCGCCGTCCGGGGCCGCCACGCCGAGCGCCGCGGGGATCTGCTGCAGCGCGATGACCACCGCGATACCGGCGGTGAACCCCTCGGTCACCGACGTCGGCAGAAACCGGGCGAACCGCCCCACTCGCAGCGTGGACAAGGCCAGCAGTACCAGCCCGGCCATCAGGCCGACCATCAGCACTCCACCGGATCCGTAGAGGTGCACGATCGGGACGAGCACGACGGTCATCGCGCCGGTCGGACCCGACACCTGCAGATTGCTGCCGCCGAACACGGCCGCGAGCGCTCCGGCGACGATCGCGGTCACCAGGCCGGCCTGGGCGCCGAGCCCGGAGGAGACCCCGAACGCCAGCGCCAGCGGCAGCGCCACCACCGCGACGATCAGTCCGGCCACCAGGTCCCGGCCCGGGGAGCGGCGCGCGGCGACCCAGTCGGACCGTCCGGGCAGCAGGTCCGGCAGCCGGCGCAGCACCTCCCGCGGGTTCACGTCGTCTGTTCCAGCTCGGCGAGCAGTTCATGCTGGTCTGCCAGCAGTTCGGTGAGGATCCGGCGAGCCGCCCGCATCATCTCCGACACATCCGCTCCGGCCAACTCGTACACCACGGTCGTCCCGTCCCGCCGGGCGGTCACCAGACCCGCCCGGCGCAGCACCCCCAGTTGCTGCGACAGATTCGGCGCCTCCACCTCGATGGCGGTCAGCAGCTCCCGGACCTGCTTGGGTCCCTCGCACAACAGTTCCAGCACCCGGATGCGCAGCGGATGGCCGAGTGTCTTGAACAGCTCGGCCTTGGCCTGGTACAGCGGGACCGGCATCACCCCGCCCCGCCTTGGACTCCGCGGTCCTGGTCCAGGTCCAGGTCCGCTTCGCTCACGCCGCCGTCCGGCTCCGCACGCGCGGCAGGGGTCACATCGACGCCCAACTCCCGCCGCAGCGAATCCAGATCACCTCCAGCGCTGTACTTCAACGCACGAGCGACCTTCACCTGCTTGGCTTTGGCCCGGCCACGTCCCATCCGGCATCGCCTCCTCCTCGACGGGCATCACACGGTTTGCCATTATATAGAATTTCAAAAAACTGCAACTAAGGGCCGCGCGAGCCTGTGAAGACGGGGGGCGAACCTGCTCCGTCCCGGCCGCCGGCAGTGACCTGGGGGGAAAGCGCGCTACAGCAGGGCGAGCTGGCGGTCGACGGTGCGGCGGGGCTGCCAGGGGAGGCGGCGGGCGCCGATGCCGTACAGGCGGGCCAGCTCGGCGACCCGGCCCTCCACGCGCAGGCGGTAGTCCTCGGCGGCGACCGGCCCCGCGCCGTACAGCTCCTCGTAGCGGGGCAGCAGGCGCGGATGCTCCTCGGCCAGCCACCGCAGGTACCACTCGCGCGAGCCGGAGGGCAGGCGCAGCACCATGGGGGTGAGGCTGACGGCGCCGGCCTCGGCGACGCGGCGCACCACGGCGCGCAGCTGGTCCTCCGAGTCGGTCAGGCACGGCAGGATCGGGGCCATCAGCACCCCGCAGGGCACCCCCCGCTCGACGAGCTCGGCGCACAGCTCCAGGCGTTTCTGCGCGCTCGGCGCGCCGGGCTCCACCACGCGGCGAAGCCGGTCGTCGACGAAGCCGATCGACACCCGCGTCTGCACCTCGGCCACCTCGGCGGCCTGGGCGATCAGCTCGGCGTCGCGCAGGACCAGCGCGCTCTTGGTCATGACGTGGAACGGGTTGCCCGCGTCGCGCAGCGCCGCCAGGATGCCCGGCATCAGCCGGTAGACCCGCTCGGCGTCCTGGTAGCAGTCGCCGCTCAGGCCGATGCCCACCGTCTCGCCGGCCCACCGGGGAGAGGCCAGCTCGGCCCGCAGCCGCCGGGCCGCGTCGGTCTTGACCACGATCGCCGAGCCGAAGTCGCGCTCGCCGTCCAGGCCGAGGTAGCGGTGGGAGCGGCGGGCCCCGCAGTACAGGCAGGCGTGGGCGCAGCCGCGGTAGGGGCTGACGGCGAACGACAGGCCGAGCCCGGCGGCCTCGGGCACCCGGTCGATGATCGTGCGCGCCGGCACTTCGTAGAAGGTCGTCTCACCCTCGGCCCGGCGGACCGCGCGCCGTTCGATGCGCGGGCGCGTCTGGACGGGGTGCTCGACAAGGGGAAGGGCGTCGAAACGCATGACCTACAGTGGAACACGTATTCGATACCCGTGGCAAGTGATCCGCGGCTCCGGGCGAGCCGATCGCCGCGGCGGGCGCTCATCGGGTGCTCATTCCTCGATGGCCCCGCCGATGGCGCGCAGGTGCTCGCGGAAGGTCAGCGCGGGCGTCTGCCGGCGCCGGGCGAGGTAGTCCGCGAACCGCACCTGCTCGCGCAGCGAGACCCCGGCCCTGATGCGCTCGGCCTGGCGGCGCTCGGTGTCGCGGATGCCCTCGGCGAGGGTGAGCAGGTCCTCGGCGCGGTCGGCCGGGACGAACAGCACGCCGTCATCGTCGCCCAGGGCCAGCTCGGCCGCGGTCACCGTCAGCTCGCCCACCGTGGCCGCGCGCAGGGCGTCCTGCGGCAGGGGGTCCAGCCGCAGCGGCCCGGTGGAGATCGCGCCCAGGCTGAACACCGGCAGCCCGATCGCCCGGATGTCGGCGGTGTCGCGATGCAGGCCCCAGATCACGACCCCGCTCACCCCGGCGGCCGCGGCCTCCAGCACGACCAGGTCGCCGACGCACGCCTCGTCCAGCCGGCCGCCGTTGTCCACCACCAGCACCTCACCGGGCTCGGCCCGCTGGAAGGCCTCCAGGAAGACGTCGACGCTGCCGGCGTGTCGGGCGGGCAGGACGCGCCCGCACAGCCGGTCGCCGGGCGTCACCGGGCCCACCGCCGCCGGGGCGCACCGCACGGGCACCCCGGCGCGCAGGCAGGCGTCGGCGATGTGGGCGGTGGTCAGAGCCGAGAACCGTTCGGCGAGCTTGTGGTGATCCATGCCGTGCGTCCTTCCCGCGCCGCCCGCCGGCGCCTGTCACCCCGACGCTGCCACGTCCCCCGGCCGGCGATCAAGCATGAGGGCCCGCCGGGCGGTGCGGGAAGGTCAGCCGATGCGCAGCGGGAGCGTCCGCGGCCCGCGGACCTGCCCGGCGGCCCAGGTCACCGCCGACGGGTCGGCCAGGGCGAACCGCGGCACCCGCTCCAGCCACACCTCCAGCGCCACCCGCAGCTCCATGCGCGCCAGGTGGGAGCCGACGCAGCGGTGCACGCCGAGGCCGAACGCGGCGTGCCGGTTGACCTGCCGGTCGATGACGACCTGGTCCGCTCGGTCGAACTGCGCGGGGTCGCGGTTGGCGGCGGGGAACGACAGCAGGATCCAGTCCTCGGCCCTCATGTCGACGCCGTTCCAGTGCATGTCCTGCTTGACCAGCCTGGCCATCGTGACCGGGGCGTAGGCCCGCAGGAACTCCTCCATCGCGGTGGGCAGCAGGGCGGGCTCGGCGACCAGCCGCTCGCGGTCGCGCGGCGTCCTGGCCAGGTGCCACAGCGAGGCGCCGATCGCGCTCCAGGTGGTGTCGATGCCGGCGATGAGCAGCAGCGCCATCGTGCCGGCCACATGGGCGGGCTGCAGCTTGCTGCCGTACAGCTCGGCGTTGATGAGGTAGGTCGTGAGGTCCTCGCGCGGGTGGTCCAGGTGGTCGCGGATCTGGGCGAGCAGGTAGTCGAACAGCAGGCCCATCCGCGCCGTGCGCTCCTCGGGCGGCAGGTTGACCCCTTCGAGCGCGTTCTCGATGAACTCGCGGAACCGCGGGCCGTCCTGCTGGGGAAACCCGAGCATGTCGGCGATGACCCGCATCGGGATGTGCTGGGCGTAGTCGCGGGCGGCGTCGACGACCCGCTGCCCCTCCAAGCCGTCGATGAGCGCGTGGCACAGCGCCCTGGTGGCCGCCTCCCGCTTGGCGACCGCGGTCTTGGTGAAGGCCGGCAGCAGCAGTTTGCGCGCGTCGTGGTGGAAGGGCGGGTCGGAGGAGATCGGCGGGCTGCCCCCGACGGGGGCCGCCTCCAGGGGCGGCCGGAAGTTGCTCATGATGATCGAGCGGGAGGAGAAGTGCTCGGTGTCGTAGGCGATCGCCGCGACGTCCTCATAGCGGGTCGGCAGCCAGCCGCCGCCGAAGCGGCCGGTGTGCGCGATGGGGCACCGCTGCCGCAGGTCGTCCTGGATGGGGTAGGGGTCGGCCGCCCATTCGGGCTCAAGGTGGGAGAAGTCGCCGGCCCAGTCGGTGACCGGGCCGGTGACGATCTCGCTGCGCGTGCCGAGGGGCGCGTCGGGACGTGTCCCGCGGAAGTCCTGGCTGAACCGGTCGTCGACGGTCATCTCACGCCTCCGCGCCGGTGCCGATGGCCCGCTCGGGGCAGTTGGCCGCGGCCAGGCGCGCCGCGGGCTCCTCGCCGGCCGGCACCAGGCCGTCGCCGGCGACGTGCCCGTAGCCCTCCTCGTCCTCGGTGAACAGGGCGGGGGCCAGGTCGTAGCAGCGGCCGTGTCCCTGGCAGCGCTGGGGGTCGATTCGTACTCTCACTGCGGAGTGCTCCGGTCTGTGGTCGATGGTGTGGCCGGTGGGGCGAGGGCGCCGGCGACGCGGGTGAGCAGCGCCGACCAGTCGGCGGGGTCGACGGCGTGCAGGGCGGGGGTGATGAGCGCGCTTCCCATGGACAGCAGCAGGCAGAAGTGGGCCAGCGCCTCGGGCGACAGCGCGGGGTCCAGCTCGCCCTCGCGCTGGGCGACGCCGACCAGCCCGGCGATCCAGTCGGCCCGCTCGCCGATGTAGTCGCGCATCGGTCGGGCGACGTCGGCGTCGCGGCGGGCCGCGACCAGCGCCTCGACGATGAGGTGGCCGTCGGCGGGCCGGCGGCGGGGCAGCCAGCGGCCGATGACCAGCAGCAGGTCGGTGGCCGAGCGACCCGGTTCTGCTGCCAGCAGGCTGGCCAGCATCTGCCGGCCGTGCGCCCTGAGCGCGGCGACCAGCAGCTCGGCCTTGGAGCCGAAGTGGGCGTACAGCGCGCCGTTGCTCACCCCGGCCGCGGCGGCGATGTCGGCCACGCGCGTGCCGTCGTACCCGCGCTCGGCGAACACCTCGGCGGCCGCGAGCAGCAGCCGTTCCCGCGTCTCGGCCGCGGTCACCCCCGCGATACGCCCCATAAGTGAATTAAAAGATCGTTCATTTGATTCGTCAACAGCGCGGGAGGAGCCAGGCGCCGATGTCGGAGTCGCTCGCAGATGTCAGTACGGCGCCTGGGCCCAGCGGATCGAGCAGGACCCGGCACAGCGCGGCGTGGTCGTGGGCGTCGAAGTAGCAGCCTTCGGCCGAG
Organism: Sphaerisporangium rhizosphaerae; assembly: GCF_042665155.1. Lineage (NCBI taxonomy): Bacteria > Bacillati > Actinomycetota > Actinomycetes > Streptosporangiales > Streptosporangiaceae > Sphaerisporangium > Sphaerisporangium rhizosphaerae. Next base: position 34,312 of record NZ_JBHTCG010000014.1, read on the forward strand.
TACCGGCCGCGTCGGTAGCGCTGGGCACGGGGGAAGAGGAAGTCGTCGATGCTCGCGCGAATGACGTCGCGGTCCTGCGCGCGCAGGACGACGGCGAGCTCGTCGGCCAGCGTGGTCTTGCCGGCGGCGGGCGGCCCGTCGATGGCGACCCGCAGCGGGTGCGCGGCCGTGACGGACCTGATCGCCTCGGCCAGCCGACTGATGAGCTCGCCGCGGGTGCCTTGGTCCATTGCTGCCTTCCTCACGTGGCGATTCGTCCACTGGATCCTCTCAAGGATCGTCGACCACCAGTTCGGCAGCGCGGCGCGGTGAACGGTGAGGTCGGCGCGTCGCCTCGCATGGCGCCTCACATTCCGGGGTGTTGTGGTGTCGGAGTGGTGAGTCCCAGATCGAGAAGGGAAGACCCGTCGTGTCCAGACCGGAACACCACCCACCCTGCAAGGTCGTCGTCATCGGCGGCGGCTACGCCGGAACGCTCGCGGCCAACCGTCTGCGGATGCGCGCCGACATCGAGGTCGCTCTGGTCAATCCCCGCCCGCGGTTCGTGGACCGCGTCCGGCTGCACCAGTTCGTGGCCGGCACCGGCGAGGCCACGGTGGACTACGGCACGCTGCTGGGTGAGGGGATCCGGCTGGTCCTGGACAGCGCCACGCGCATCGACACCGCCGCCCGCAGGGTGCGGCTGGCGTCAGGGGGCGCGCTGGAGTACGACTACGTCGTCTACGCGGTCGGCAGCACCGGCGCGATACCGCCATCGGTGCCCGGCGCGGCCGAGTTCGCCTTCTCCGTCGCCGCGTTGGAGCCCGCGCAGCGGCTACGCGCGAAGATGCAGGAGTTGCCCGCCGATGCCCTGGTCACCGTGGCCGGTGGCGGGTTGACCGGCGTTGAGACGGCCGCCGAACTGGCCGAACAGGGACGCGAGGTCACGCTGGTGTGCGGGGGAGTCCTGGCGCCCTCGATGAGCGCGCCGGGCAGGCGGTACATCGCCACGTGGCTGACCCGGCACGGTGTCGACGTGCTGGAGGCCGCCGAGGTGAGCGAGGTGCGGCCGGGCGCGGTCGTCCTCGCCGGCGGCGGTGCCCACGGTGGGGTGCGTGCGAGCGCACTGACCATCTGGACGGCCGGTTTCGGTGTGCCGGAGCTGGCGGCCGCGAGCGGGCTGCGCACCGACGAGCTCGGCTGGCTGCTCACCGACGAGACGCTGACCAGTGTCGACGACGAGCGCATCGTCGCGGCCGGAGACGCCGCCGCCCCATCCGGCCGGCCGCTGCGGATGAGCTGCCAGGCCGCCGGGCCGCTCGGGGCCCAGGCCGCCGACACGGTGCTGAGCCGTGTCGCGGGAACCGAACCGGCGGTGATCGACCTGGCCCTCACCGGGGCGTGCGTCAGCCTCGGCCGGCGCGCCGCCATGCGGCAGCTCGCCCGCAAAGACGACACCTCGGTGAACGTCTATCTCGGAGGCCGCGTCGGCGCGGCGTACAAGGAGCTGACCTGCAAGCTCGGGGTGTGGAAGATTCGCCGCGAGGCCCGCAGGCCGGGCTCCCTGATCTGGCCCAAGGGCGGTCCGCGTCCGTGAGCGGCCGGCCTGCCGGCCTTCGGCGAGGTCCCGCCGTGGTCACAGGCACAGGATGCGGTGCAGGCGGCGGGCGGCCAGCCACAGGCCGCCGGCGACCATGGCCAGCAGGTAGGCGGCGTGCCCGAGCAGGCCCCAGTGCGGGTCGCCGATGGCAAGGCCCCGCACCAGCTCGACCGCGTGGTAGAGCGGGGTGAGCTGGACCAGCACCTGCAGGACCGGCGGGTAGTCGCCGACGGGGGAGAAAGTGCCGGAGAACAGGAACAGGGCGAACTGCCCGGTGGACATCAGGTCGAAATCCTGCCAGCCGCGCATCAGGGTGCTGACCGCCATGCCGACCGCGCCGAACGCCAGTCCGACCAGGATCGTGGCGGGGAAGGCGGCCAGCGCCCACAGCGGCGCGGCCAGCCCGAGCGCCGCCATGATGAGCACGAACACCCCGGTGTACAGCGAGCCGCGGAGCATGGCCCAGCCGAGCTCGCCGAGCGCGAGCTCGAACGGCCGCACCGGCGTGGCCAGGATGGCGTCGAAGGTCTTCTGGTACTTCATCTTGTGGAAGAAGTTGAACGTGGTCTCGGCCAGTGCGCCCGACATCGCCGCCACCGCCAGCATGGCAGGGGCGACATAGGCGGCGTAGGGCAGCGACCGCCCGCCCACCGGCAGGTCGCCGACCAGCGCTCCCACACCGACGCCGATGGACAGCAGGTACAGCAGCGGCTCGAAGAACCCCGACAGCAGCACCAGCCAGTAGGACGGGCCCGAGCGCAGCGCCCCCAGGTTGCGGCCGATCACCGCGCCGACCCGGCCGGGGGCGACCCGGGCGGCGATCATCGTGGTCACCATGTGTCAGTCCTGAAGTCGCTTGCGGAAGGCGTGGAAGGCCCACAGCGTGCCCGCCGCGGTGAACACCAGCAGGTAGGCCAGATGCGCCGCGACCGGCCAGGGCGGGGCCGTGCCCAGGGTGGCCGCGCGGCTGAGCTCGACGCCGTGCCACAACGGGGACAGGTAGGCCACCGGCCGGGCGAGGGCGGGCAACTGCTCGACGGGGAAGAAGACGCCGCTGAACAGCGCGGCGGGGATCATCACGAAGCGGAACAGCAGCGCGAAGTAGCTGTCGTGGTCGATGGTGGCGGCGAAGGCCATCGTGGGCGCGGCCGAGGCCAGGGCGACCAGCCCGCACACCAGCGGCGCGGCTAGCGCCCACGGCGAGCGCAGCGCGCCGAACAGCGAGGTGACGCCGAGGAACACCACCACCGCGATCTCGGCTCTGACCAGCATGTACAGCAGCCACCCGCACACCATGTCGCCGACCTGGACCGGCGTGGCCCGCATGGCGTGGTAGGCGCGGCTCCACTTGAAGTCGCCGAGGACGGGGTAGGTGGACTCGCCGACCGACATCTGGAAGGCGGTGGAGGCGAGTACTCCCGGGACGATCCACGACAGGTAGTCCACGCCGCCGATGCCGCCGATGTATCCCCCGACGCCCAGGCCGATGCTGAGCAGGAACAGCACCGGCAGCCCGAAGGAGGAGAACACCGAGGCGGTCCACACCCGGCGGTAGAGGGTCAGGGCGCGCTCCAGGACGGCGAGGGTCGAGCGGGCCGAGACCTGGTCGGCGAACGGGATCATCAGTCGACCAGCGTCCGGCCGGTGAGGTGCAGGAAGACGTCCTCCAGGGTGGAGCGGCGCGCCAGCACGCTGGAGGGGTTCAGCCCGCGCCGGTGCACCTCGGCGACGGCGGCGTCGCCGTCCTCGGCGTACACCAGCAGGCGGTCGGGCAGCGGGTCGACCCGCCGGCCGATGCCGGCCAGCTTGGCGGCCAGGTCGGCGGGCCGCTCGTCGCCGAAGCGCAGCTCGACCACCTCGGGGGTGGAGTAGGTCTGGATCAGGGAGCGGGGTGAGCCCTCGGCGACGATGCGGCCGCCGTCCATGACGACCAGCCGGTCGCACAGCTGCTCGGCCTCGTCCATGTAGTGGGTGGTGAGCACCAGGGTGGTGCCGCGCCGCTTGAGCTGGAACAGCCGCTCCCACAGCAGGTGGCGGGCCTGGGGGTCAAGGCCGGTGGTGGGCTCGTCGAGCAGGATGATGTCGGGTTCGTTGACCATGGCGCGGGCGATGGTCAGGCGCCGCTTCATGCCGCCCGACAGCGGCTCGACCTTGCTGCCGGCGCGGTCGGACAGCTGGACGAACTCCAGCAGCGCGTCGGCCCGGCGGCGGGCCTCCTGCCGGCCGAGGCCGAAGTAGCGGGCGTAGACGGTGAGGTTCTCGCGCACGCTCAGGTCGAAGTCGAGGTTGTCCAGCTGGGGGCAGACGCCGAGCCGGGCGCGGATGCGGGTGCCGTCGCGGACCGGATCCATGCCGAGGATGCTCAGCTCGCCGCCGGTGGGCATCGACACGCAGCCGATCATGCGCATCGTGGAGGACTTGCCCGCGCCGTTGGGGCCGAGGAACCCGAACGCCTCGCCGGGGGCCACCGACAGGTCGATGCCGTCCACCGCGGTGAAGGCGCCGAAGCGTTTCACCAGGCCACGCGCGTAGATCAGAGGTTGTTCCGACACGAGCAAGAACCCTAGCCAAGCGCCCCGACAGTTCCGCAACACCTTTTTCGGGCGGCGCGCCACCGGACAGGCGCCCGTGGTGCCGGCGGCGGTTCCGCCTGCCACGGCCGGGCGGCCCCCGGGAAAGGGACCAAGGTCTCTGGAATAGCCCGCCCGCAGCGGGAACGCTCGTATCCATGAACGAGCTTGAGCGAGTCGATGCTTTCTGGCGTGCCGCCAACTACCTGTCGGTCGGGCAGATCTATCTGCTGGACAACCCGTTGCTCGGCGAGCCGCTGCTGCCCGAGCACGTCAAACCCCGCCTGCTCGGCCACTGGGGCACCACCCCTGGACTGAACTTCGTCTTCGCCCACCTGAACCGGGTGATCACAGGGCGTGACCAGGACATGATCTACATCGCCGGTCCCGGGCACGGCGGCCCGGCCGCGGTCGCGCACGCCTGGCTGGAGGGCAGCTACTCGCAGGTCTACCCCGAGGTCTCCCAGGACCAGGACGGGATGCGCCGGCTGTTCCGCCAGTTCTCCTTCCCCGGCGGCATCCCGAGCCATGTGGCGCCCGAGACGCCCGGTTCCATCCACGAGGGTGGCGAGCTCGGCTACTCTCTGGCCCACGCCTACGGCGCGGCCTTCGACAATCCCGGCCTGGTGGTGGCGTGCGTCGTGGGCGACGGCGAGGCCGAGACGGGCCCGCTGGCCGCCAGCTGGCACTCCAACAAGTTCGTCAACCCGGCGCGGGACGGGGCGGTCCTGCCGATCCTGCACCTCAACGGCTACAAGATCGCCAACCCGACGGTGCTGTCGCGCATCCCCGAGCCGGAGCTGGTCAAGCTCATGGAGGGGTACGGCTACCGCCCGCACATCGTGGCCGGTGACGACCCGGCGGTCATGCACCGGCTCATGGCCGAGACGCTGGACACGGTGTTCGACCAGATCGCCGAGGTCAAGGCCGGCGGCGGCGGCCGCTGGCCCATGATCATCCTGCGTACGCCCAAAGGCTGGACCGGCCCCAAGCAGGTCGACGGGCTGCCGGTGGAGGGCACCTGGCGCGCCCACCAGGTGCCGCTGTCGGCGGTTCGCGACGACCCCGGCAAGCTGGCCGCGCTGGAGGAGTGGATGCGCTCCTACCACCCCGAGGAGCTGTTCGACGAGCGCGGCCGCCCGGTGGCCGAGGTGCTCGCCACGGTGCCCGAGGGGCCGCGCCGCATGAGCGCCAACCCCCACGCCAACGGCGGCGAGCTGCTCCAGCCGCTCAGGCTGCCCGACTTCCGCGACTACGCCGTCGAGGTCAAGGCGCCGGCCACCGCGGCCAGCGAGCCGACGCGGGTGCTGGGCGCGCTGGTGCGCGACATCATCGCCGCCAACCCCGCCAACTTCCGCCTGCTCGGCCCCGACGAGGTGGCCTCCAACCGGCTGGGCGCGGCGTTCGAGGTGACCGGCCGGGTGTGGGAGGCCGAGCGGCTGCCCACCGACGAGCACCTGTCCCCCGAGGGCCGGGTGATGGAGGTGCTGAGCGAGCACCTGTGCCAGGGCTGGCTGGAGGGTTACCTGCTCACCGGCCGCCACGGGCTGTTCACCTCCTACGAGGCGTTCATCCACATCATCGACGCCATGTTCAACCAGCACGCCAAGTGGCTGGAGGCCTGCCGCAAGATCCCCTGGCGCAGGCCGGTCGCCTCGCTGAACTACCTGCTCAGCTCGCACGTCTGGCGCCAGGACCACAACGGCTTCAGCCATCAGGACCCGGGCTTCCTGGACGTGGTGGTCAACAAGAAGGCCACGGTGGTGCGCGTCTACCTGCCGCCGGACGCCAACACGCTGCTGTCGGTCGCCGACCACTGCCTGCGCTCGCGCGACTACGTCAACGTCGTGGTCGCCGGCAAGCAGCCGGTGCTGGACCTGATGCCGATGGAGGAGGCGATCCTGCACTGCACCCGCGGCCTGGGCATCCTGCCGTGGGCCTCCACCGACCAGGGCGCCGAACCGGACGTGGTGCTGGCCTGCGCCGGGGACGTGCCGACCCTGGAGACGCTGGCCGCCGCCGACCTGCTGCGCCGCCACCTGCCCGACCTGAGGGTGCGGGTGGTGAACGTGGTGGACCTGATGCGGCTGCAGCCGGACACCGAGCACCCCCACGGCCTGACCGACACCGCCTACGACGCGCTGTTCACCGCCGACAGGCCGGTCATCTTCAACTTCCACGGCTACCCGTGGCTGATCCACCGGCTGACCTACCGGCGCCACGGGCACCACCACCTGCACGTGCGCGGGTACAAGGAGGAGGGCACCACCACCACGCCCTTCGACATGGCGATGATGAACGACATCGACCGCTACCACCTGGTGATGGACGTCATCGACCGCGTCCCGGGCCTGTCGGAGCGCTGCGGCCACCTGCGGCAGGAGATGGCCGACGCCCGGACGCGGGCCCGCGCGCACACCCGCGAGTACGGCGAGGACCTGCCCGAGGTCCGCGACTGGAGCTGGCAGCACTGACCCCCGCAGGCCGCGCACGCCGCGCCCGTGCCCTTCCGCAGCACGGGCGCCGGGACGCTGGGGCGTGCGGGGCTGCGGCGCTACGGGGCGCCGTTCAGCGGGGAGGTGGGGCGGCGGGCAGGCGCAGGACCAGGCGGGCGCCGCGCGGGCTGTCCTCGATGGTCAGGGTGCCGCCGCTCATCTCGGCGATCTGCCGGGCGATGGGCAGGCCCAGGCCCGTGCCGCCCGGATCCCTGCGGCGGCCCTCGCTCAGGCGCACGAACCGCTGGAAGACGCTCTCGCGGCTGCCCGCCGGGATCCCCGCGCCGTCGTCCACCACCGAAAGCGTCGCCTCGCCGCCCGGCGAGCCCGGTCCGCCGCCACTTCGCGCCACCGTGACGGTGATCGTGGACTCGGCGTGCCGTTCGGCGTTGGCCAGCAGGTTGGACAGCAACCTGGTGAGCCGCAGCCGATCGCCCAGCACCACCACCCCGGGCCGGAGGTCGCAGTCGATCCGGATGGCCGAGGGGTGGCGGGCGCGCACCTCGCCGCGGACCAGTTCGGCCAGGTCGACCGGGTCGCGGGCGCCCTGCGTCGCGGCGTCCAGACGGGCCAGGACCAGCAGGTCGGCGATGATGGCCTGCAGGCGGTCCAGGTTGCCCAGCAGGTTCTTGCCGGTGACCTCGTCGATGCCCTCTTCGGGCCCCATCATGGCCTCCTCCACCTGCACGCGCATGGCGGTGACGGGGCTGCGCAGGTCGTGGGAGACGTCGGAGGCGAACCGGCGCTGCCGCTCCAGCGCCTCCTGCAGCCGCTCCAGGGTGTGGTTGACGCTGTCGGCCAGGTCGCGGATCTGGTCGCGCTGCGGGGGCGAGGGCACCCTGCGGTCCAGGGACATGGCGTTGATCTCGTCGAGTTCGGCGCGGATGGCGTCCACCGGCTTCAGCGAGCCGCGGACGGTCCGGTAGGTGCCGTAGGTGATGAGCGTGGTCAAGACGACCACGCCGCCGGCCATGGTCATGGCCAGCTCGGAGTGGACCAAGGGCGGGACGGCGGGCGCGGCACTGTAGACGATCATGTCCTTGCCGTCGCGGTAGGCCTCCTGCGCGACCACGATGTCACACCCGTCGCGGGCGAGGCCGCGGTCGCAGACGATCCGCGTGGCCATGTTCCTGGCCCCTTCGGGGACGAAGGTCGCGATGCGCGGCGCGCCCTGCAGTTCCCGGCTCGCGGCGACGATCCTGCCCTGCGGGTCCACGACCTGGATGTCGCGGATCTGGCTGTGGGCGATGGGGTTGTGCAGCTCGTGCCGTTCGACCTGGTAGACCACGCGCTCGGTCGCCGCGGCGACCTCCTCGGTGAGGTACTGGGTGGCCAGGCGGTGGATCGCGACCATCAGCACCGTGGCGCTCAGCACGCACAGCGCCGCCGCCGCGACGCCGGCGAGAAGCGTCAGGCGCGTGGTGATCGGCCATTGGTGCAGCGGACGCATGGACGGCCCCGATGGACGCATGGACAGCCCTGATACCAGTCCAGCACATCGGCCGGGCGGCGCGGCCCGCCGGGTCGGCCCTACCGGGCGGCCCGCCGCGGGCTCAGGCCAGTCCGGCGTCGTGGGCGAGCAGCGCGATCTGGGTGCGGTTGTCCAGGCCGAGCTTGGCAAGGACGCTGGAGACGTGCGCCTTGACCGTGGCCACGCTCATCAGTAGCTCGGCGGCGATCTCGGCGTTGGCGCTTCCGCGCGCGACGGCCAGGACCACGTCCTGCTCACGGGGGCTCAGTGCGGCCAGCGCGGCGCGGGCCCGCTGGTAGGCCCCGGCCTGGGTGGCCACCCGGTCCATGAGCCGCCGGGTGACGCGCGGCGACAGGATGGGCTCCCCGGCGGCGACCTGGAGCACGGCCTGGACGATCTGCGCGGGCGGGGTGTCCTTGAGCAGGAAGCCGCCGGCCCCGGCGCGCAGCGCGTGCAGGATGTTCTCGTCGGTGTCGAAGGTGGTCAGCACGATGACCTCCGGCGGGCGCGGGCGGCGGCGCAGCGCGCGGGTGGCGGCGATGCCGTCCACGTTCGGCATGCGCAGGTCCATCAGCACCACGTCGGGGGCGTGCGCGTCGGCGGCGGCCGGCACCTGCGCGCCGTCCGCGGCCTCGCCGACCACGGTGATGCCGTGGATGCCGTCGAGCATCATCGACAGCCCGGCGCGTACCAGCGCGTCGTCGTCGACGATCAGGACGCGCAGCGGGCGGGTCACGCCGGCCACGGCAGCCACGCGTGCAGCCGGAACTCCCCGCCGGCGGTGACCTGGTGGTCCAGCCGGCCGCCCGCCAGGTGCACCCGCTCGGTCAGCCCGACCAGCCCGGTGCCGGTGCCCGGCGTCAGCGGCGGTCCGGCCGCCCCGCGCGGCAGCGGGTTGCTGATGTCGATGACCAGCCGCTCGCCGGGCCGGCCCTCCAGGACCACCTGGACGGGCCGCCCGGTGGCGTGCTTGCGGGCGTTGGTCAGCCCTTCCTGGACGACCCGGTAGGCGGTGCGCGCGGTGGCGGCGGGCAGGGCGCCCGGCTCCTGCACCCCGTCGCGCACGCGCACCAGCTCGCCGGCGTCGCGGGACTCCTCCACCAGGCGGGGCACATCGCCCAGCGCGGGCTGCGGACGCCCGCCGGCGCCCTCCTGGCCGCCGTCGTCGTCCTCGCGCAGCAGGCCGATCACCTGGCGCAGCTCCTCCAGCGCCTGGTGGACCCCGGCACGGACCACGCCGGCGGCGTGGGCGAGCCGCTCGGGCGGGGAGTCGGGCCGGTACTCGAGCGCCCCGGCGTAGGTGGCCAGCAGCGACAGCCGGTGGGCGAGCACGTCGTGCATCTCGCGGGCCACGCGGGTGCGCTCGAGCATGCGGGCCTCGGCCACCCGGCGGCCCTGCTCGGCCTCGGCGCGCGCCGCCCGCTCGCGCAGCGAGGCCACCAGCAGGGCACGCGCCCGGGCCGTGGCGCCCCAGCCGGTCAGGGCGCCGTAGGCGGCGGCGACCAGCACCAGCCACCACAGGTAGGAGATGCCGCCGCTCGGGCGCCACAGCCCTTGGACGGCGTGCGCGGCGATCCCGGCGGCGGCGACGATGGCGGCCAGGGGGAACGGGCGCCGCCTGGCCACCTGCAGGGCGCCCAGCGTGGCCGGCGGGGTGGCCGCCGGTGACAGCGCCGCCAGCGCGGTGAGCAGCGCCGCGCCGGCCACCGGCCGCCACAGCAGGACCGGCGACAGCGCCCAGCCGATCACCCCGGCGGTGAGGTCCAGCGCGGGCACCAGCGCCGCCGTGCCGGCGCGGGCCCAGATCGTCAGAGCCACCAGCGCGCCCATGGCCGCGAGCACCCCGGCCACCGCGGCGACCGCGGAGCGGCCGGAGGGGACCTGCGGCAAGCAGTCGAACTCGTGCTGTTCCACCGGGCCAGGCTAACCGCGCCCACCCCGGCGGCGGCACCTACCAAAGTCGTAGCCGCCCCCTGCCGCGGTGGCGGTCGCCGTGGCCGGGCGGCCGAAGCGGGAACAGGGCGCGGGCGGCCAGGCTGGCGTTCAGAACAACAGGCGGACCGGCCGCGGCGCCCACCATCCGGTGGCGCGCGGGACGGCGGTCCGCCCGCCCGAGAGGGGACGCACGTGTCCACCCAGACCACCCCCGCCCGCGCCGGGTCCACGCGCGAAGGCCGTACGAGCGCCCGCCGGGCCCTGCTCAGCGTCGCCGGCGCCACCCTCACGGCCGTGGCGGCGTGGGCGCTGGCCGGCCCGGCGTCCGGCGTGGACCTCACCGTCCGCGCGGGCGACGCCGTCCAGCGGGTCGGGCCGGGCGCGGCGGCGGCGGCGGGCCTGGCGGCCGGGCTGGCCGCCTGGGCGCTGCTGGCGGTGCTGGAACGGTTCACCGCGCGGCCGCGCCTGGTCTTCACCGTCGTCGCGGTGGCCGTGCTGCTGCTGTCGCTGGCCGGGCCGCTCGGCCAGGCCGTCGGCGTGGCGAGCACGCTGCGGCTGATCGGCGTGCACCTGGCCGTCGGCGCCGCCGTGATCTGCGGCCTGGCCTGGCGGCGGCGCGGACGGGCCTGAGCCCGCCCCGGCCGCGGGGGCCGCGGCGCGGCGCCCCCGGGGTCAAAGGAGGGTGAGGATGCGCGGGCCCTGGTCGGTGACGGCGACGGTGTGCTCGATGTGCGCCGCGCGGCTGCCGTCCAGGGTGCGCAGGGTCCACCCGTCGGAGGCGGTGCGGTAGGCGTCGCGCCCGCCGGCCATGAGCATGGGCTCGATGGCCAGGGCCAGCCCGTGGCGCAGGGGATAGCCGCGGCCGGGACGCCCCCGGTTGGGCACGTGGGGGTCCTCGTGCATGCGCCGGCCGATGCCGTGTCCGCCGAAGTCGGCGGGCATGCCGCAGCCGGCCGCGCCGGCGACGGCGCCGATGGCGTGGGAGATGTCGCCGACGCGGTTGCCCGGGACGGCCGCGGCGATGCCGGCCGCCAGGGCCCGCCCGGTGGCCTCGATCAGCCGCAGGTCGGCCGGGCGCGGGGTGCCGACGGTGAAGCTGATCGCGGCGTCGCCGGTCCAGCCGTCCAGTTCGGCGCCGCAGTCGATGCTGACCAGGTCGCCGTCGCGCAGCCGGTAGCCGGTGGGGATGCCGTGCACGAGCGCGTCGTTGACCGAGGTGCAGATGACGGCGGGGAACGGCGTGGGCGCGAAGGAGGGACGGTATCCGAGGAACGGCGAGCGGGCCCCGGCCTCCTCCAGCACCCCGCGCGCCGCCTCGTCCAGCTCCCGCAGGGACACCCCGACGGCCGCCGCCTCGCGGACGGCGGCCAGCGCGCGGGCCACCACGCGCCCGGCCTCCCGCATCCCGTCCAGGTCCTTGTCGCTTTTGATCTCGACCATCCCTACCGCTCCCGTGTCGCGGGCGCCCCGATGCGCGCCAATACTTATACCGGTATTAGTATCACGGTCATGGTGAGGACTCCTTTGGCCCCCTGGGAACGGCGGCGCGGAGAGCGGTTCGGCGCTCTGCTGCGCCGGGCCCGCGGCGAGCGCAGCATGGTCGAGGTCGCCGCGGCGGCCGGGGTGTCGGCCGAGACGCTCCGCAAGATCGAGACCGGCCGGGCGCCGACCCCGGCGTTCTTCACCGTGGTCGCCCTGGCCACCGCCCTTGGGGTGTCGCTGGACGAGCTGGCCGCGGCCTGCGCCGAGCAGGAGGCCGCCCGCGACGGCCGCGCCCTGTCGGCCTGACCCTGGCGGGCCGGCCCTCGCCCCGAGCCGTCCGGCGCCCGCCACCACCGGTCCAGATCGCCGCGATCGGCCCGGCCCGTGAGCCTGCCCGCGACCGGGCGCGCTCAGCAGGAGAAGCGCGGTCGCCGCGACACCGTCGTGCCGGCGGATCACCGACGACCGGCGTCCCGGAAAGTTCTCCGGACAAGTCCGCCAGGGGGTGTCGGATCGGGGCGGCGGTCTTCGTAGCACGGGTGAGGCCGCCCGCAAGGGGCGGCGCCGAGGCGAGGGAACCGCGACCATGAAGCTCGGCCGGGCCGCCAGACCGTTCCCGCGGACCGGCCGGGACCTCGCGTTCGAGCCGGTGGGGTCGCGCGCCGGCTGCGAAGGGCGCGACGATCCGGGTTCCACCGGCCGGCCGGGCGCCCGCGGTGCGGGCGGCCTGAAGTCCCCTCACCCGACCACGCCGTTTCGACACCACAGGAGATGATCGGCAGATGCGATACCTGGTTTCCGTGATCGACGACAAGAGCGATCCCGGCAGCACCGACAGGCGGCCCGCCATCAGCGCGTTCAACGAGCGACTGATCGCCGAGGGCTACTGGGTCTTCTCCGGCGGACTCGCGGACCCGGACGTGGCCACGGTCGTCGACAACCGCGACGAGCGGGCGGTGTTCAGCGACGGGCCTTTCCTTGAGTCCAAGGAGTACCTCGCCGGGGTGTGGGTGTGGGAGGCCCCCGATCTGGATGTGGCGCTCAAGCTCGCCGCCGAAGCCTCGAAGGTCTGCGATCGCAAGATCGAGGTGCGGCCGTTCCAGTGAACGACGTCGAGGAGGTGATGACCCGTGCCCACCACGACGAGTGGGCGCGGGTGGTGGCCGCTTTGACCAGGCGCTTCGGCGACCTCGACATCGCCGAGGAGGCGGCGGCCGAGGCGTTCACGATCGCCGTCGAGCGGTGGCGGGCCGACGGCCCGCCCCCCAACCCGGGCGCGTGGCTGACCACCACCGCCAACCGCAAGGCCATCGACCGGATCCGGCGGGAGAACAAACGCGACGACAAGCACAAGGAGGCTCAGATGCTGCACGACGACATCCCAGCCGAGCCGCTTGGCGCCATCGACGACGACCGGCTCCGGCTGATCTTCACCTGCTGTCACCCGGCGCTGGCGGTGGAAGCGCGCGTGGCGTTGACGCTGCGCATGGTCGGCGGTCTGACCGTGCCCGAGATCGCCCGTGCCTTCCTGGTGCGGCCGGCCACCATGGAACAGCGCATCACCCGCGCCAAGGCCAAGATCAAGGCGGCCGGCATCCCCTACCGGATGCCCTCCGCCGACGACCTGCCGGCGCGTGTCTGCGGCGTCCTGGCCGTGCTGTTCCTGGTGTTCAACGAGGGCTACCTGGCCAGCGGCCCTGACACCGATCCCCTGCGCCACGACCTGACCTGCGAGGCGATCCGGCTCACCCGCCTGATCCGCGCGCTGCTGCCGCAGGACGGAGAAGTGGCCGGGCTGCTGGCGCTGATGCTGCTCACCGAGGCCCGCCGCCCTGCCCGGATCTCGGCCGGCGGCGAACTGGTCGCCCTCCACGAGCAGGACCGCGGAGCCTGGGACGCGGCGCTGATCGCCGAGGGTCACCGGCTGGTGCGCGAGCGCCTGGCCGCCGCCGCCGCGGGGGCGGCTCCGGGTCGCTACCAGATCCTCGCGGCGATCAACGCCGTGCACACCTCCGCCCGCGACATCCGCGACACCGACTGGTCGCAGGTCCTGGCCCTGTACGATCAGCTCGTCCGCCTCGACCCCTCGCCGATCATCGCACTCAACCGGGCCATCGCCGTGGCCGAGCTCGACGGGCCGGAGGTGGCGCTGGCCATCGTCGACCGCCTCGCCGAGGCGCTGGCCGGCTATCACGCCTACCACGCCACCCGCGCCGACCTGCTGCGCCGGCTGGGCCGAAGTCGGCACTCACGCGCGGCCTACGACCGGGCCATCGAGCTGGCCGGCAACACCGGCGAGATCGCTTACCTCACCCGCCGCCGAGCCCAGCTGCGATAGCGCCCGCGCAGGACGACCCGCGCGCGGCGGCAGGTGTTCAGGCGGCGCGGCGGGCGATGGCGCTGATGAGGGGCTGCAGCAGCCGCGCGGCCAGCGGGCCGAAGGCCGCCAGGATGAGCACGTACCCGGCCGCCAGCGGCCCGAGGTCGCGGTGGGCGCCGGCCGCCACCGCGAGGCCGGCGATGACGATGTTGAACTCACCGCGCGGGATCAGCGCGATCCCGGCCCGGGCCTGCCCGGCCCTGGCGACGCCGGCCCGCCGAGCGGCGTAGGCGCCGGTGGCCAGCTTGGTGGCCATGCTGACCACGGCCAGCAGGGCCGCCAGCCCGGCCATCGGCCAGATCGCCGCCGGGTCGGTCTGCAGCCCGAAGAACACGAAGAACACCGCGGCGAACAGGTCGCGCAGCGGGATCAGCAACGCCCGCGCCTCGTGGGCCAGCTCGCCCGACAGCGCGATGCCGACCAGGAACGCCCCGACCGCCGCCGACACCTGGAGCTGCTGGGCGACGCCGGCGACCAGCAGCGCCAGGCCCATCACCTTCAGCAGCAGCACCTCGGAGTTGGGGCTGGCGACGAAGGTCTCGATGAGACGGCCGAAGCGCAGGGCCACCAGCAGCACCACCCCGGCCGTGCCCAGGGCGATCGCCACGGTGACCGCGCCGGCGGCCAGGCTCACCCCGGCCAGGATGGCGGTCAGCACCGGCAGGTACAACGCCATCGTCAGATCCTCGAACACCAGCAGCGACAGCACCACGGGGGTCTCCCGGTTGCCGATCCAGCCGAGGTCGGACAGCACCTTGGCGGTGATGCCCGAGGAGGTGGCGTAGGTGACCCCGGCCATCGCCACCGCCGCCACCGGGCCCCAGCCCAGCAGCAGCGCGACCACCGCGCCCGGCGCGGCGTTGAGCACCAGGTCGAACAGCCCGCCGCGGGCGTTGCCGCGCAGGCTGGCCATCAGCTCGTCGGCGTTGTACTCAAGGCCGAGGGTGAGCAGCAGCAGGACCACGCCGATCTCGGCGCCGACGGCGATGAAGTCCTCGCTGGTGGCCAGGGGCAGGATGCCGCCCTGGCCGAACGCCAGCCCGGCCAGCAGGTACAGCGGAATGGGGGAGATGCCGGCGCGCAGCGCCAGCGCGCCGAGCACGCCGAGGACAAGTACGGTGCCGCCGAGTTCGATGAAAAGGCTCGCGGTGTGCACGCCGGCCTATCCGCCGGCGAGGATGTCGGCGACGGCGGCGGTGCTCTCCAGGTCTCCGACGACGACGACCACGTCGCCGCCGGCGAGCGGGAAGTCGGGGGTGGGGCTGGTGTGCACCTGCCCGCCCCGCACGACCGCCACGATGGAGGCGCCGGTGCGGGTGCGCACGCGCGCCTGTCCCATCGGCCGTCCCGCGTAGGGGGAGTCCTCGGCCAGGGGAAGCTGGACGCTGACCAGCCCTTCGACCTCGCGGTGCAGGGCGTTGAGCCGCTGGACGATGCGCGGGGCGCCGAGCAGCTCGACCAGGGCGTCGGCCTCCTCGTCGTTGAGCTGGATGGCCTCACACGCCCGGTCGGGGTCGTGCCGGTCGTAGATGACCAGATCCCGGCGGCCGCTGCGGTGGGACACCACCGCGATCCTGCGGCCGTGCTGGGTGGTGAACTCGTGTTTGAGCCCTATCCCCGGGAGTGCGGTCTGCTCGATCTCCACCGGCTCCTCGCCCCTATCAGCCGTCCGTCACCTGACCACGCTTCGCCCCTCTACGAACAGGACGAATGTTCATAAAAGGAGGCGAACGCCTGTGAGGCTAGCAGGTGCCGGGCCCACCCGAGCGGCGCTCGCCGCACCCGTAGCGCACGGGCACCACGGCCACCGGCCCCCTCGCCTCGGACGCTGAGGGCCGGCGGCGCCGCGGTCACACGACCAGGTCCAGGGCCAGCACCAGCAGCAGGCCGACCACCGAGATCACCGTCTCCATCGCCGACCAGGTCTTGAGGTTCTGGCCGACGCTCAGCCCGAAGTACTCCTTCACCAGCCAGAACCCGGCGTCGTTGACGTGGGAGAAGAACAGCGACCCCGCGCCGATCGCCAGCACCAGCAGCGAGGTCTGCCCGGCGCCCAGCGTGGTGACCAGCGGGGCCAGGATTCCCGAGGCGGTGACGGTCGCCACCGTCGCCGACCCGGTGGCAAGGCGGATCAGCACCGCGACCAGCCAGGCCAGCAGCAGCACCGAAAGGCCGCTGTGCTGCACCCAGTCGGCCACCAGCTTGCCGATGCCGGTGTCGACGAGCGTCTGTTTGAACCCGCCGCCGGCCGCGACGATGAGCAGGATGCCGGCGATCGGCGGCAGCGAGGCCTCCAGCGACGCGGTGATCGCCTTGCGGTCCATGGCGCCGCCGCGTCCCAGCGTGAAGATCGCCACGATGACCGCGATGAGCAACGCGACCAGCGGCGTGCCCAGGAAGTCCAGCGCGGTGCGCACCGCGGTGCCCTTGGCGGCCAGCAGGTCGGCGACGGCCTTGCCCATCATCAGCACCACCGGCAGCAGCACGGTGGCCACGGTCACCCCGAACGAGGGCCGCCGCGCGGACGGCTCCTGCTCGCGCGCGTCGTACAGCTCAGGCGCCGGCACCTGCACCCAGCGGGAGGCGTAGCGAGCGAACAGCGGGCCGGCGATGGCCACGGTGGGCACCGCGACCAGCACGCCAAGGCCGAGGGTCAGGCCGAGGTCGGCCTTGAGCGCGTCGATGGCGACCAGCGGCCCCGGGTGCGGCGGCACCAGGCCGTGCATCACCGACAGTCCGGCAAGGGCGGGGATGCCGACCCTGATCAGCGGCAGGCCCGAGCGGCGCGACACCAGGAAGATCACCGGCATCAGCAGCACGAGCCCGATCTCGAAGAACATCGGCAGGCCGATGATGGCGCCCACCGCCGCCATCGCCCAGGGCAGGGTGCGGGGGCTGGAGCGGCCGACGATGGTGTCGACGATCTCGTCGGCGCCGCCGGAGTCGGCCAGCAGCCGGCCGAACATCGCCCCCAGCGCGATCAGCGTGCCGACGCCGGCCGCCGTGGCGCCGAAGCCGTCGGTGAAGCTGGTGATCACATCCGACATGGCGAGGCCGGCGACGGCGCCGACGACCAGCGAGCCGATGGTCAGGCTGAGGAACGGGTGCAGCTTGAAGCGCGTGATCAGCAGCACGATCACCGCGATGCCGATCAGCGCGGCTGGCAGCAGGCGTCCGGCCGGCACCGCGGCGCCGCCGGCGGGGGCCAGCGCGAGCAGCGTGGCGTTCATGACCGTCCTCCGCGGTCCGTGGCACCGCCGGCACCGCCGGGGTCGGCGGGCGGTGGCGCGCCGCCGGGGGAGGCGGCGGCGAGGTAGTCCTCCACGAGCCGGTCGACGTCGTGGGTCAGGTCGAGCACGACACCGTGCTCGTCGGGCTGCAGCGGCTGCAGGGTCGCGAACTGGGAGGCGACCAGGGAGGCGGGCATGAAGTGCCCGGGCCGCCCGGCCACCCGCCGGCTCACGACCTGCTGGTCTCCGGCCAGGTGGACGAAGCAGACCTGCGGCGCCGATTCGCGAAGCACGTCGCGGTAGGAGCGCTTGAGCGCCGAGCAGCTCACCACGCCGCCGCCGGCGGCGTGCGCGGCCAGCCAGGCGCCGATCGAGCGCAGCCAGGGCAGCCGGTCGTCGTCGTCCAACGGGATGCCCGCCGACATCTTGGCGACGCTGGCGGGGCTGTGGAAGTCGTCGGCGTCGGCGAACGGCACCCGCAGGCGCTGGGCCAGCGCGGCGCCGACGGTCGTCTTGCCCGAGCCGGTGACCCCCATGACGACCAGCAGCGGCGGGGTTTGCGCCGCGGGGCCGGGGGAAGTCGGGGGCGGAGGATCTGTGGGGTTCATGACGGGCCTCTCGAACGGGCTGTCGCACAGCCTGTCACGAATAATCATCCTTAATCAAGAGTCACGTGCTAATTAGTCATACTTTACCGGCGGTGGTGCGGCCCGGAGGCCTTCCCATGGGAGGATTGGCGGCCGTGGGAGCCAAAGACCAGACCAATGGCGGTCTGCACGGCAGCGTCCTGGACGGCCTCGGCGTCCAGATCACCTCCGGCGCGCTCCCCGCCGGCCACGTGCTGCGCATCGAGCAGCTCGAACACCGCTTCGGGGTCTCCCGATCGGTGGTCCGCGAGGCCATCCGGGTGCTGGAGTCGATGGGCCTTGTGTCCAGCCGGCGCCGCGTCGGGGTCACCGTCGCCCCGCGCGTCCGCTGGAACCTGTTCGACCCGCGCATCATCCGCTGGCGGCTGTCCGGCGGCGACCGCGACGGGCAGCTGCGCTCCCTGGGCGAGCTGCGCCGCGGCGTCGAACCGGTGGCCGCCGCCCTGGCCGCCCGCAACGCCACCCCCGAGCAGTGCGGGCAGCTCACCGGCGCGGTCATGAGCATGGCCGTGCACGGCAGGTCCGGCGACCTGGAGTCCTACCTGCGGGCCGACATCCTGTTCCACCGCACCCTGCTGGAGGCCTGCGGCAACGAGATGCTCGCGGCCCTGGCCGACGTGGTCGCCGAGGTGCTCGCCGGCCGCACCCACCACCACCTGATGCCCGCCCATCCGGAGCCGGCGGCGATCCGCTGGCACGCCGAGGTCGCCCAGGCGGTGCAGGCGGGCGACGCCGCCACCGCCGAGCGGTTCATGCGCCAGATCGTCGAAGAGGCCACCCACGCCATGCTCGCCGCCCCACCCGCCTGAGGGGAGTCACACCCGCCGCGTCGCGCTTGGATCTTCGACCGGCCCCTGACTTCAGCCGGTGGAACGACCGGATCCACCGGTTCGTCGGTTACCGGCATGCCGATGTCCGGTGGTGGGCCCGGGGCGGGGCGGCCGAGAGATGGTCAGGCGGATGAACAGGGGCGCGAGCAGGACCATGGCGAACAGCCGCAGGCTCTGCACGCCCGAGATCAGGGAGACGTCGGCGTGGGTGGCGGCGGCGGTGGTGAGGACGGCGTTGACGCCGCCGGGGGTGGTGGCGAGGTAGGCGTCGGTGAAGGGGATGTGTGCCATCACCGAGAGCAGCCAGGCCAGAACGGCGCAGACCGCTATGATCGACATGGTGCAGGCCAAGGCCAGCGGCAGCAGGCGCCGCATGTGTGCCAAGGTGGGACGGGTGAAGCGCAGGCCGATGTCCAGGCCGACGATGGTGAACACAGCGGTTCGCAGAGGACCGGTCGGGGTGAAACCGCTGAGGGCGCCGCCGGCGGTGATGGCGGCGGTCAAAAGCATCGGGCCGAGCAGGGCGGGGCTCGGCAGGCGAAGGCCGCGGCCGGTCAGGGTGCCGGTGAGTGCGACGGCGGCCAGCAGAACCAGCCCGATGCCTTGATCATCGCCGGTGACCAGGCTCCAGGCCGACGGATGGGGCACTGCGGCGGTGCCTGCCGCCGGGTCGGGGGCGAGCAACCAGTGCACCAGGACAGGGGCGGTGGTGGCGACCAGAGCGACGCGCAGATACTGCAGGAATGCGACGATCCGCGGATCGGCGTCGAAGTCGGCCGCGCTGGAGATCACTGCGGCCGAGCCGCCGGCGACCATGCCGAGAGTCGCGCTCGCGCGGTCGATGCGGCCCGTACGCGCCATGATCGCGGCGGCGGCCAGGCTGAGCCCGATGGTGACCATGGTGACAGCGGCCAGCGGAAGGACCTCGGCCGCGGCCTGATGTGCGGTGTGGGGGTCGAGATAGCCGCCCATCAGGACCCCGAGGACGGCTTGGCAGCCGCGGTTGAGACCGCCGGGAACCTGGTCGGCGGTGAGCCCACTGACGGCCAGAGCCAGCCCGGCCAGCAGCGGGACCAGCAGATGAGGCGCGGGCAGTATCGGCTCGGCCACCTCACCGGCGGCGCACGCGCCGAGAATGAGCCCCAGCCAGCCGACCCAGCGCCACTGAAGACGAGCGCCGGATCGGCGGCTCAGAATGCCGAGAACCGTTCCCATGGCAGCGATACTACTTACGGTATTCAGTAGGTCACGCCACGCGATCGTCGCGGAGCCGGCTCTCCGGCCGTCCATCGTGTCCGGTCGCCGTCAGGCCCGTGCGCTTCGGCGGTCGATGCGCGCCTGAAACCAGGTGGCCGTCGCCGCACGGATCCGCAAGGAGGACGCGTACAGACGGTCAGGCGGCGGGGAGGCGCAGCTCGACCAGGCCACCGTCGCCTGACAACCGTGGGGTGACACCGCCTCCGGCCGACCGTGCCAGGCGGCCGGCCAAGGCGAGGCCCAGCCCTGCGCCCTGGCCGGGTGAGGCGGCGTGACCTTGGGTGCCGGGTGTCAGGACCGCGTGAAGCTCGCCCGGATGGAAGCCGGGCCCATCGTCGCCGACGCTGAACAGCACGTCGCTGCCGGATGAGGTGACACGCAGGGAAATCGCTGTACGGCTGTATCGCAGAGCGTTGTCCAGTAGCGGCTGGAGAGTCCGCGCGATCACCTCTCGATCGCAGCCGACGACCAGGCCGGCCGCTTGGGACAGGTCGACGTCGATCTCCCTGCCTTGATCGCGGCAGGTCCGCGCAGCGTCCGCCGCGACGTCGCTGACGGGGGTGGTCCCGGTCGTGGGGTTGATCTCCTGCTGGGCGAGGCCGATGAGCGTCTCCAGAGTGGTCGTCATCGTGTCGGCGCTGTCGAGGACCGCCCGCAGCGCGTTCTGGTATTGAGCGGCGGGGCGGTCGCGGCGCAACGCGATCTCCGTCTCCAGACGCATTCGTGTGAGGGGTGTGCGTAGCTCGTGCGCCATCTCCGCGGTGAGCCGCTGTTCGTGGCGCAGCGCGGCGGAGATACGGCCGAGCATCCGGTCCAGAGTGGCGGCGAGCCCGGTCAGTTCGTCGGCCGGTGGTCCGAGGTCGAAACGGCGGTCGAGGTCACGCTCGGACCATCGCGCGGCCTGTGCGGTCATCTGGGCGACCGGTCGCAGCGCCTGGGTCACCGTACGCCGGACGAACCACGCGCCGAATGCGAGGACCAGGGCGTCGAAGCCGAGTGCGCCGATCAGCGTGGTCCGCTCCGCGTGCTCGTACGGTCGCCTGGAGAGGGCGACGACCACGACGGCGTAGGGCTCATCGCGCAGCGGGAGAGCGTACATCCTTATGTCGTCGCCGGCGTCGTGGAAGGCGGTGTGGACCGAGCCGCCGAGCCGGCGCGCGGTCTGATCCACGGTGCCCGTCGCCGCCGGACCGCTGATCTTGGCGCCGCCGGCGTCGAACACCCACACCCCGTTGTCCAGCGCCTCGTCGTAGGGCGTCTCGCGGACCGACGGCCGTCCCTGACTGGAGGTCACGGTGGACGCTGCCGCGGCGGCGCGGTCGCGTAGCACGTTGTCGGCGTCGCTCTCCAGCCGCCAGGACAGCACCACGTACAGTCCGGCCGTCAGAGTCAGCAGCGCCACGGCGAGGGTGACGGTCGCCGCGGCGACCAGTTTGCGGCGGATCACGTGGCCGTGTAGCCCACGCCGCGGACCGTGATGATCGCCGAGGGTTGTCCGATCTCGGCGAGTTTCCGGCGGATGCGCACCAGGTAGGAGTCGAGGGTGTTGGCGTGGACGATGGAGCCCGTCGGCCAGGCGGCCGCGATCAGGGCGTGCCGCCGCACCACCTCGCCGCGGCGCGCCAGTAGGGCGGCGAGTAGGCGGAACTCCGTCGGGGTGAGCACCACCCCGGTCTCGCCGTACCGTACCTCGTGGGCGGCGGGGTCCAGGTGCAGGGCGGGCGGAGGGGCGCTCGTCCTGGCCGTCCGCCGGAGCAGCGCTCTCAGCCGCAGAACCAGCTCCTCGAAATGAAATGGCTTGGGCAGGTAGTCGTCGGCGCCGGCGTGGAAGCCGGACAGCCGGTCGGTGATCCCACCGCGGGCGGTGAGCAGGAGTACGGGAGAGTGAACACCGCGTGCCCGCAGGGCCAGGCACAGGTCGCGGCCGTCGACGTCGGGTAAGCCGATGTCGATGACGAACACATCGGGCACGACGTCGCCCAGGCACTGCAGGAGCTCGGTCCCGCCCGCCAGCGCGAAGGACACCTCGAAACCGTCTTCCCGCAGTCCGCGGCGCAGTCCCGTCCGCAGAGCCGCGTCGTCCTCGACGATGGCGACGCTGGGGGCCACCACACCACCTCCTCCTAGGGGCCGCCGCGCCCCAGAGTAGGGCACACCGGGCACCGAGCAGCCTGATCGCGCACGTAGTCAGGTTGTTTTCAGGTGCCCCGTGTGAGCCTGTCCGCCATGATGACCACCACAGGGCGGCGCGCGAGGTCGTACGGCCGCTCGATCCTCAACAAGGTCCCAGCGGTCACGATCTACTTCTGGATCATCAAGGTGCTGTGCACGACCGTGGGGGAGACCGCCGCCGACTTCCTGAACGACGATCTCGGGCTGGGTCTCACCAACACCACCGCCGTCATGGGCGCCCTGTTGATCGTCACGCTGATCTTTCAGTTCCGGGCACGTGCGTATGTTCCCGCCCTCTACTGGCCGGCCGTCGTCCTGATCAGCATCGTGGGCACGCTGCTGACCGACAACCTCACCGACGATCTGGGCGTTCCCCTTGAGACGACCACGATCGTCTTCGGCGTCGCCCTCGCCGCCGCCTTCGCGATCTGGTACGCGGTCGAGCGCACGCTGTCCATCCACACGATCCACACCTGGCGGCGTGAGGCGTTCTACTGGGTGGCGATCCTGCTGACCTTCGCCCTTGGCACCGCCGCCGGCGACCTGGTCGCCGAGCAGCTCGGCATCGGCTACCTGATGTCGGCGGCCGTTTTCGGCGGCCTGATCGCGATCGTCGCGTTCGCCCGCTACGGCCTCAAGACGACCACGATCGTGACGTTCTGGATCGCCTACATCCTCACCCGCCCGCTCGGCGCCTCCATCGGCGACTACCTGTCGCAGTCCTCCGACGACGGTGGTCTGGGTCTCGGGACCGTCGCGACCAGCGGGCTGTTCCTGCTCACGATCCTCGGCCTGGTCGTCTACCTGTCGCTGACGAGGCGCGACGCCGAAGCATGAGGATCCGGTACCTGCTGATGAACGCGTACGCGGTCGGCGGCACGAACCGGACGGTGGTCAACATGGCCAACGCGCTGGCGTCGCACCACGACGTGGAGATCGTGAGCGTGTGGCGCGAGCGGGCGACGCCTGCCTTCGCGATCGACCCCCGCGTCCGCCTTCGCGCACTGGTGGACATGCTCCAGACCCCGGGCTGGCGGCGGCGGGCCGAGGCGCCGGCGCGACGGCTGCGCAGCCGCCTGGTCCCGGTGCAGGAGGTCCGCTATGACCGCTTCAATGTGCTGACGGACCTGCGTTTGACGTGCTACCTGCGGTCCCTGCGGGACGGTGTGCTGGTCACCACTCGTCCCGCCCTGAATCTGCTGTCGGCCAGGTACGCCCCGGCCACGGTGGTCCGCGTCGGCCAGGAACACCTGCACCACGCGCGCCACAAGCCCGAGCTCGCCCGCGAGATCCGCCGCTGGTATCCGCGCCTGGACGCCGTCACCGTGCTCACCGAGGCCGACGAGCGTGCCTACCGGGCGGCGCTCGGCCCCGCGGCGACCCGCGTCGCGCGGATTCCCAACGGGCTGCCGGTCGCCGGCGCGGCTCGGACCTCCGGCGAAGAAAAGGTCATCGTCGCGGCCGGCCGCCTGGTCAGGTCCAAGGGCTTTGACCTGCTGATCGAAGCGTTCGAGCTGGTGGCACCGTCACAGCCGGACTGGAACCTGAAGATCTTCGGCGGTGGCAAGAACCGTGAGGCGATCCGGCGGCAGATCGAACGCAGTCCCGTGCGGGACCGCGTCCATCTCATGGGCCCCACAGGGCACCTGGAGGACGAACTCGCCGCAGCGTCGATCTTCGTGCTCAGCTCCCGCCACGAGGGCTTCGGCATGGTGATCGTCGAGGCGATGAGCCACGGCCTGCCAGTCGTCAGCTTCGACTGCCCGGTCGGCCCACGCGAGATCATCACCCACGGAAGGGACGGCCTGCTCGCGTGCCCTGATGACCCTCGGGCGCTGGCCGCGGCGATGGACACGCTGATGGCCGATGACCGGTTGCGTCGTGAGATGGGCGCCCAAGCAGTGCAGAAGGCGCGGCGCTACGACGTCGAGGCCGTCCGTCCTGTGTGGGAGCGACTGCTGGCAGAGCTCGCCGCGACACCGGACGACGAGGTGAACACGGTTTGACGACCTGCCGCCGCGCTGTTCGGTTCCGCTCGTCACTCTCCGGCACGTCGTCCCGTATGACCTGTGACAAGGAATTCCGTGATCCTGAAGCGTCTCCGCCTTCCCGGGCTTTTCCTCGTGGCGACCGGCCTGCTCGGGACCGCCGCCAGGACACCGGCCGTCACGCGGAACGATCTCCGCGTCGACCAGGCCGTGGAGGCGCTACGCGCACCCGCCCTCACGGCCGTTGCCCGCGGCCTGGACCTGGCCTTCGGCCCCGTGGCGGGTGTTTTGATCATCGTGCTGCTCGCCGCGGCGCTCGCCTTGGCCGGACGCGTACGGACGGCCGTCCTCGTCACCGTGATGATCACAGCCGGCTGGACCACCTGCGAGATCTTCAAACAGGTGATAGCCCGGCCCCGCCCGCCGATGGCGGGCAGCCTTCTCCACGAGATCGGCCATGACGGTTTCCCCAGTGGCCACGTCGCCCTGACGCTGTCGCTGGTCATAGCCGCGGGCTTCCTCACGGCGGGCACCCGCCTTTTCCGCCTGGTCGTCTCCGCCGGCGTCGTCCTTGTGGCCGTGCAGGCACTCGCACGCATGTATCTGGGTGTCCATTACCCCACCGACGTCATCGGTTCGGTACTGGCCGCCGGCGCGGGAACCTCGGCCGTCATCGCGCTGCGGGACGACATCGACCGGTGGATCGGCCGGATGGCGGTCCTCACCCGCCCCGGTGACCGGGCGAGGTGACGAAGGCGGGCCGGGTCCGTCGGCGATCGCCTCGGCCGGCGCCGGTCCGCCTGAGACGGCGGTCGCGACCAGGATGGCGGCGAAAATCCGGTGCCGGCGCAGGGCCTCGGCGACCCGGCGTGCCCCGTCGACGGGGATCCCCAGGCGGTGCGCGGCCAGAGAATCCTCAACCCAATCGGTGTCGCCGACCGCCGGCCGAGGACGCGAGAGGCGGGGTGGCTCACGTAAAGCACCCACGCGCGACCATCTCGGTGGTCACCAGGATCGCCACCGCCTCGGCGGCCAGCAGAGCCACCAGGACAACGAGTTGCACGACTCCGGCCTGGACCGGGCTCGCCCCACCGAGCAGCATCCCCACGAAGGCGCCAGGAAGAGTGACCAGCCCCACGGTCCGGGTCTGATCCAGCGCGGGTAGCAGCGCCTGGGCCGCCGCCGGGCGGCAGATCTCCACCGCCGCCTCCCTGGGGAGGAAGCCCAGCGCCAGCGCCGCCTCCACTTCTCCCCTTCGCTGGACCAGCTCCTCCACGGCTCGGCGTCCGGCGAGGGAGGTGGCGGTCAGACAGCCACCCAGCACGATCCCCGCGATCGGGATCACCACGATGCCGTCCATGGAGATCGTTCCGCTCGCGGCGAGCATCGACAGCACCGGCGCGGCGCCCGCCGCGATCGGCACCGCCGCCCACCATGCCTTCCGGCCGCGAGTGATGCGCCGGCCCGCGGTGAATGCGGCCACACCGTACATGAGCGCGACGAACCCCGCCGCGGCCGTGAAGGAGGCGACCACCCAGGCGATCAGCACCGATACCGCGCCGAGTTGGGCGGCCGCCCGCAGGCAGGCGGTGAGGACCGCTCGTCCATGTCCGAGCCGGCCGAGCCGGGCCGCCAGGGCGCCCGTCACGACCAGGGCGATCAGGACCACCGGCAGGAGAGGGGTCACAGAGATCAACGCAGAGGAACGCACAGCAGGTAGTGTGCCGTGGTCCATCATCTCGGCGACCGCCGCGGCGGTTCCCACAGCACCTTGACCCAGAGAGCACCTCCCGCATGCACAGGCGGCCGCCGGGCCGGCCCCGGGTGGCGAGGGGCGGGGCGTGGTAGGTTCTGCCGCGTAAGGTGCGGCGCCCGTTCGCGGGCGTGTCGGGACATCCGGCCGGCACGGCGGCTCCCCTTTGACGGGCCGTCTGATCTCTCACGAGAGAGCGTGCTTCGTCATGTCCGAGAACACCTGCCCGATCCTTCTCACCGGCGGCCGCGGCGCGGTCGCCACCCACCTGCTGGCCCTGCTGCACGCCGGCGGGCACCCCGTGCGCGTCGCCTCCCGCGCCCCCGAACGGCTGCGGGTCCCCGCCGGAGTCCCGGCCATCGCCTGCGACCTGCGGGATCCGGCGACCTTCCCCGCTGCACTGTCCGGCGTCGGCGCGGTCTTCCTGTACGCCGAGGCCGCCCGCATCGGCGAGTTCGTCGACGCCGCCGTCACCGCCGGCGTCCAGCACATCGTCCTGCTGTCCTCCGCCTCGGTCCTCGGAGCGGGCGCCGCCGGCGACCCGCTGGCGAGGGCGCACCTGGACGTGGAGACCGCCCTGCTGGCCGCGCCGATCGCCACCACGCTCCTGCGCCCGGGCTCGTTCGCCTCCAACGCCGCCGCGTGGTCCTGGCCCATCAGGGCCGGCCGCCCGGTCAGCCTGCCCTACCCCGACGCCCACACCGACCCTCTGCACGAACGCGATTTGGCCGAGGCCGCCCGCACGGTGCTCACCGACCCGCGCCACCGGGGCGGGCACTTCCACCTGACCGGCCCGCAGTCGCTCACCTTCCGCCGGCAACTCGACGTGATCGGCGCGATCACCGGCCGGTCCGCCACGATCGCGCACGTCAGTCCCCAAGAGTGGAAGCGTGAGATGTCCGAGCACATCCCCGGCCCCTACGCCGACGCCCTGGTCGACTTCTGGCGCTCCCACGACGGCCGTCCCGTCCCCCTCACCGACGCCGTCGAACGACTCACCGGCCACACCCCTCGCCCCTTCGCCACCTGGGTGGGCGACCACGTGGCCGACTTCACCGGCTGACCGGCCGGGCACCGCCGTCCCGCCCCCGTCTCCGCCGCCGCGCGCGCGAACCGGTCCCGCCGGTCAGCGCGACAGCAGATCGCGCAGCGCCCCGGCGACGCCGGCGGGGGCCTCCTCGGCCATGAAGTGGCCCCAGCCGACCGTGCTGTGCCGCAGGTCGGCGGCCCAGGCGCTCCACAGGGCCGCCGCGTCGAACCCCAGCGCGGCCCCCCAGTCCTGCTGAAGCACGGCGACCGGCATCCCCAGCCGGTGACCGGCGTCCCGATCGGCCTGGTCGTGGACGACATCGATGCCGGCGGAGGCGCGGTAGTCGGCCACGATCGAGTCGACGGCGCCCCGGGACGCCTCCAGGTAGGCCGCGCGGACCTCGGCCGGGATCGCCCCCGGGTCGCCGGCCCAGATGTCGAGAAAGTGGCCGAAGAACGCGTCCGCGGCACCGGCGATCATCCGCTCCGGCAGGCCGGGCGGCTGGGACATCAGATAGAGGTGGAAGCCGACGGCGGCGCCGACGCCGTGCATCGCCTCCCACATGTCCAAGGTCGGCAGCACGTCCAGGCAGGCCAGGTGGGTGATCGCCTGAGGGTGGTCGAGCCCGGCGCGGAAGGCGACCAACGCCCCGCGGTCGTGCCCGGCCAGCGCGAAACGCTCGTGACCGAGCGCGCGGGCCAGGGCGACGACGTCGGCGGCCATGGTGCGCTTGGCGTAGACGGCCGGGCCGGTCTCGGCGGGCTTGTCGCTGGCGCCGTAACCTCGCAGGTCGGGACAGATCACGGTGTGGCCGGCCGCCAGGTCGGCGGCGACGTGCCGCCACATCAGGTGGGTCTGCGGGAAGCCGTGCAGCAGCACGACGGGACTGCCCGAGCCGCCGACGGCGACGTTGAGATGGACGCCGTCGGCGACGGGGACGCGCTGGTAGTCGAAACCGGAGATGACAGGGGTCATGATCGAGTCCTTTTCTGTTGACGACCGGTGCCGGTCGGGGTGAGCGGTGGACGCCGTGTCCACGCGGCGGCCGCCGATCGGCCCGTCGCCGATCGGTCCGCGAGGGCGATGGCCGCCGCCGGGTGGAACGGGTGCCGGTCGATCCGCGCAGGGATGGACCCCGTTCGGCTGATCGCACCCCGGGGGACCGGCACCGACCAGCGTGCCGGGCCCGGATGAGCATCCGGTCAGCGCGCTACCGTGGCCAGGGGCGATACCCCGCAGGGGGCCGGACGCCTGGAAGGACGGGAGATTCCAGGCCTGGTGGATGTCCAAGGAAGGACGGTCGGCAGGTGCGGGTCGTGTTCGGGGTGCTCGGGCCGGTGACGGCCTGGGACGGCGCTGGGTCCGCGATCGCCCTGAAGGGTCCCCGGCACCGCGCGGTGCTGGCCCGGCTGGTCGTCGCCCGCCGCCGCGTCGTCCCGATCACCCATCTGGTCGACGACCTGTGGGAGGACCCGCCCGCGGGCGCGGTCGGCGCCGTGCGCACGTTCGTCGCCGCGTTGCGCCGCGCCCTTGAGCCCGAACGCCCGCCCCGCGCGCCCTCCCGGCTGCTGGTCACCGAGGGCCCGGGGTACGCGCTGCGCGCCGATCCCGGTTCGGTGGACGCCTGGCGCTTCGAACAGGCGGTGGCCGCCGCCGCCACGCTGCCCCCCGCGCAGGCTCTGGTCCGGCTGGAGGAGGCGCTCGGCTGGTGGCGTGGCCCCGCCTACGCCGACTTCACCGCCGAGCACTGGGCCCGCGCCGAGCGTGCCCGCCTGGCCGAGCTGCGGCTGCACGCCGTGGAACGCCAGGCCGAGACCCGTCTGGCGCTGGGGCCGGCCGCCGAGGCGGTGCCCGATCTGGACGCCCACGTGACCGAGCACCCCTGGCGCGAGGACGCCTGGCGCCTGCTGGCCCTGGCGCTGTACCGCGCCGGCCGGCAAGGCGACGCCCTGGCCGTCCTGCGGCGGGCTCGCACACTGCTGGTCGAGCAACTCGGCGTGGACCCGGGCCCCGCGCTCCGCCGGCTCGAAGCCGACATCCTCCACCAGGCCGACCACCTCACTCCCGCACCACCACCTGCCCTGGACGTGGCGCGGCCTCCAGCGCCCGGTTCGCCGCAAGAGCCGCCCTCGGCCCCGGACGAGCCCTTGGACGCGGTCCCCGGCGCGGCGCCTGCGGCGATCACCGATCCGGTCCTCGATGCGGCACCTGACGCGGCGTCCGATGCGATCGCGATGACCGATGCGATGACCGGCGGGGCGGCCGAGCCGCCCGATCCCCCGGGAGTGTCCGGTTCGGCGGCGGAGGTGTGGGCGCGGACGGCCGCGGTGTACGACCGCGCCGTGCCCTCCGGTGCCCGGGCCCGCCTGGAGTCGACGGTGGGCCTGCTGCGCAGCCTCGCGGTCACCGGAGGCGGCGGCCTCCAGGCCGCCCGCAGGCACCGGGTGGCCGCCGTGACGGCGGCGGAGGAACTGGGCGACCCCGAGCTGACCGCCCGGGTCATAGGCGCCTACGACGTCCCGGCCATCTGGACCCGTCTGGACGACCCGCCGCAGGCGGCGCGGGTCGTGGCGGCGGCCGAGCGCACGCTGGCCGCCCTGCCGCCGGGAGCGCACGAGGCGGCCCGGGCCCGTCTGCTGGCCACGATCGCGCTGGAGTCACGCGGCACCCGCGCGGCGCGGGGCCCCGAGGCCGCGCGCCAGGCCGAGCGGATCGCCCGCCGTCTGGACGATCCCGCCCTGCTGGCCTTCGCGCTCAACGGCGCGTTCATGCAGAGTTTCGCGCGTGCGGGGCTGGCACCGCGCCGCGACGAGATCGGCGCCGAACTGGTCACCCTGGCGGCCCGGCACGGCCTGGTCACCTACGAGGTGCTCGGGCACCTCATCCGCCTGCAGGCCCGGTGCGCGCTCGCCGACTTCGCGGCGGCCGACGCCCACGCTCGCGCCGCGGACCGCCTGGCCGAACGCCACGAGCTGCCCCTGCTGGGCGTGTTCACCGAGTGGTACCGGGCGCTGCGCCTGGATGTGACCGGGCAGGCGCCGGTGGCCGAGGTGGAGGCGGCCTACCTGCGGGCCGCCACCCGGCTGGAGGGCGCGGGGATGCCGGGGCTGGAGCGGGGACTGCTGCCGCTGGCGCTTCTGTGCCTGCGCGTGCGGCATGGGTTGCCGCCTGTGGCCGCCGGCGAACGCGCCGACTGGGGCCCGTACGCTCCCTGGGCCCGTCCGGTGGTCCTGGTGGCCGAGGGCCGGCGCCAGGAGGCCGCCGCGGCGTTGCGCGAGATGCCCGACCCGCCCCGCGACCTGCTGTTCGAGGCCCTGTGGTGCCTGGTCGCACGCGCGGCCGCCGCCGTGGGTGATCGGCCGTTGATGCGCCGCGCCATCGCCGAACTCACCCCGGCGGCGGCCGAGTCGGCCGGCGCGGGCAGCGGGCTGCTCACCCTGGGCCCGGTCTCCCGGCACCTCGCCGACCTGACCACCGCCCTGGCGCACGATGCCCGCCACCCCCACCCCGGGGAGCGGACCAAGTACGGGAGAAAGGGATAGTGGAGCGTTGAGGCGCTGCTCAGAGGGCTCGTTCATCCGACGATGTGACCCTCCGCTTGGGGTTGGTCGCGGTCTGGTGAACAACCCACGCCGTCGAAGATCACCGATTTCGCGGGGGAGGCCGACGCCCAGGACGCCGACACCTTGTCGCGCCACGAAGCGGTCGATCGTTAGCCCGCCTGCTGTCGGCCGTGTAGAGGCATCGGTCCCGACGAACCTGCCGGTGGCGACGCTCTCCGATCATGTGTCCGTTCCGGCGCCCATCAGGCCCGGACGCGACGACGCCCGTCAGCCCTGGACGCCGACGACCTCCAGGAGCCGCAGCCGCTCGGCGGTCTGGCCACCCTCCGCCACGGTGAAGGCCATGATCCGCAGATCGGTGCCGAGCGCCGCGAGGATGTCGCAGTCGAGGGTGAGTTCGCCGACGCTCGCGTGCCGGACCGTCTTGGTCAGGGGCTCGTGCACACCTACCACGCCGGAGCCCCACAGCGCCGCGAAGTCACCGCTCCGGGCAAGGAGCTCATCGATCAGTGCGGCCAGTCCGGCATCCTTCGGATAGCGAGCCGACGCCGCTCTCAGGTCGGACATGAAGGCGGCGCGGTGACCCGTCTCCCTGCTCACCGCCTGGGGGTATCCGGCGGGAGGTTCCACGAAGGACCACCACACCGCATTCCTCCCGAAGCCGCGTGACGCGGGCGGGTCGCCGAACAGCGCGGCCCACAGCCGGTTCCACGTGATGAGGTTCCAAGCGGCGTCGTACACGCTCAGCGGTGTGCCGGTCAGCCGATCCAGCAGGCGCTGGACGCCTGCCGGCACATGGTCGGAAATCTGCCCGGGGCCCGGCACCGCCTGACCGGCGAGCACGAAGAGGTGCTCACGCTCCGCCGTCGTCAGCCGCAACGCCCGAGCCAGCGCGGACAGTACTTGGGGGGACGGATTCGTCGACCTGCTCTGTTCGAGCCGCACGATGTAGTCGACGGACAAGCCGGTGAGCAGGGCGAGCTCCTCACGCCGTAGTCCCGGCGCGCGCCGGCGTCCGTCGTCCGGCAGACCGGCCTCGGCCGGTTTCGTGCGATCCCGCCAGGCGTGCAAGGACCTGCCAAGATCCGTGGATCCGGTCATCTCCCCAGTATGGGCAATCGGCCGCGTCCCCGTCGTGGTACTCCGGGTCCACTGGCTGCGGCGGGTACTGGTTGATGCCCGCGGGTCCGCGGAAGGTGGATGTACCGGCCGGCGGGCGGTGGCCGGCGGGGGGACCCACTCGCCGGTCGGGACCGAAGGAGCACGTTCATGAAGTATCGCAACCTCGGGCGGAGCGGGATCAAGGTCAGCCCCTACGCACTCGGCACGTTGATGTTCGCCGGCCAGATGGGCAACGACCCGGACGAGTCGGTCCGGATCATCCACAAGGCGATCGACGCCGGGATCAACCTCATCGATACCGCCGACCGCTACGCCGACTCCGAGGACATCGTCGGAAAGGCCCTCGAGGGCCGCCGCGACGAGGTGGTCCTGGCCACCAAGGTCGGCATGCCCATGGGCGAGGGCGTCAACCAGCAGGGTGCCTCCCGCCGCTGGATCACCACCGCCGTCGAGAACTCCCTGCGCCGGCTCGGCACCGACTACATCGACATCTATCAGCTCCAGCGGCCTGACCCGGACACCGACCTGGAGGAGACCCTTTCCGTTCTGACCGACCTCGTCAGGGCCGGCAAGGTGCGCGTGATCGGTTCCTCGACGACGCCCGCCTCGGTGATCGTCCAGGCGCAGTGGGCCGCCGAACGCGCCGGCCTGCAGCGGTTCCGCACCGAGCAGCCGCCGTACTCGATCCTGAACCGCGGCATCGAACGGGAGGTCCTGCCGCTGGCGCAGGAGTACGGCATGGGCGTCATGGTGTGGGGTCCATTCGGCCAGGGCCTGCTGACCGGCCGGGTGCGCAAGGGCGGTGAGAACGACCTCAAACGCGTCCAGTTCTCCCGCCACCTCACCGACGAGCGCCGCATCGACGTCGTCGAACAGCTCATCCCGCTCGCCGAGGAGGCCGGCCTGCCCATGACCCACCTGGCCATGGCGTTCGCCATCGCCCACCCGGGCGTCACCGCCGCGCTCCTCGGCCCGCGCACCATGGAACACCTCGACGACCTTCTGGCCGGGGCCGACGTCGAGCCGTCCGACGACATCCTCGACCGGATCGACAAGATCGTCCCGCCGGGAACCGAGGTCAGCGCGCTCGACCAGGAGTACAGGCCCCCGGCATTGCTCGACCCCACCCTCCGGCGTCGTCCCGCCGGGCTCCGGTCGGCGGCCTGAGCCCTGCGGCCAGGCGGCGGTCCGCCCGGGGAGGTGGTCCGGCCCTGACACACCGCAGGCGGGTGCACGAGGCAAGGCTCAACGCGCCCCGCTCACCGTGGCGCCCCCCTCACCGGCCACACCAACACGGTTTACACGATGTACGCGGTGGCGTTCAGCCCGGACGGCGAACGCCTGGCCGGCGCCGGCCACGACAAGACGGTGCGGGGGTGGGACGTCGCCTTGCCACCCGATCCTCTTCCGCTTCTTCGAAGCGCCCTTCGGTCGTGGAGCGTGCGGGCCGGCCAGCGCGCGTCTGCTATATCGGTCATGTTTGTGATGTCCGGTCAAGTGAGGAGCGGGAGCGCCGTGCCCGAGGTACACGCGACGATCCGGGCGGCGACGCCCGGCGACCTTCCGGCCGTCGCGGCCATCTACACCCACTACGTCCTGGGCGGCGTCGCCACCTTCGAGGAGACGCCGCCGGGTCTTGAGGACTGGCGGCGGCGCCTGGACGACCTGGCCGGGCGCGCGCTGCCGTTCCTGGTGGCCGAGCTGGACGGGACGGTGGCCGGGTACGCCTACGCCGGGCCGTTCCGGCCCAAGCCCGCCTACCGGCACACCGTCGAGGACAGCATCTACCTGGCCCCCGGCCGCACCGGGCGAGGGCTCGGCCGGGCGCTGATGGGTCCGCTGCTGTCCGGGTGCGCCCGGGCGGGCGCCCGCCAGATGGTGGCCGTCATCGCCGACACCGGCGACCCCGGCTCGATCGCGCTGCACGAGGCGTTCGGGTTCACCCGGGCGGGGGTGCTGAAGGAGGTCGGCCGCAAGCACGGCCGCTGGATCGACACCGTGCTGATGCAGCGCGCCCTGACTCCCACCGGCGACTGACCGGCGACCGACCTGTCCTGCCGGACGCCGGCACCCGCCTGGCAGGCCCAACGCCGGCACCCCGCCTGGCAGGCCCACCCGCCCGCCCGTTCGCAGGGCCGGCCGCCGGGTCCCCTCACCTCCGGTCGAACCCTGCCCACACGGGGGACCGGGACGCCGGCGCGCACGACCACCCGGCCCGGTCAGATCGCACGCGCGGCCACCGGCTCTGTCAGCGGCGCTCGGCGCCGGCCCCCGCCGCAGACGGCCGGGCAGCCGCCCCGGACCGACCGGCCGCCGTCGCGCCGGCCCCCGCCCGCGAGAGCGGCACGACGGCGGCGCGGACCTGGCGGGCGGCCTCGACCATGGCGGCCAGCGCGGACTCCACCTGCCGGTAGGTGCGGGTCTTCAGCCCGCAGTCGGGATTGACCCACACCTCGGCGGCCGGCAGCGCGCGCAGCGCCGCCTCGATCCCACCGGCCACCTCCGCGGCGTCCGGCACCCGCGGAGAGTGGATGTCGTACACCCCCGGCCCCAGGCCGCGGGCGAAGGCGGCCACGGCCGGTTCGGCGAGCAGCCGCCCGTGGGAGCGGGCCGACTCCACGGTGGTGACGTCGGCGTCCAGCGCGTCGATCGCCTGCAGGATCTGCCCGGCGTCGGAGTAGCACAGGTGGGTGTGGATCTGGGTGCGGTCACCGGCGCCGCCGGTCGCCCGCCGGTAGGCGCCGACGGCCCACGCGAGGTAGGCGGCCTGCCCGGCGGCGCGCAGCGGCATCAACTCGCGCAGGGCGGGCTCGTCGACCTGGATGACGGCGGTGCCGGCGGCCTCCAGGTCGGCCACCTCCTGGCGGACGGCGTCGGCGATCTGGGCGACCACCCGGGCCAGCGGCAGGTCCTCGCGGACGAACGACCAGGCGGCGATGGTGACCGGGCCGGTGAGCATGCCCTTGACCGGCCGGGTGGTCAGCGACTGGGCGTAGCGGGTCCAGCGCACGGTGATCGGCTCGGGACGGCGCACGTCGCCGTGCAAGATGGGCGGGCGCGTGCAGCGCGAGCCGTAGGACTGGACCCAGCCGTGCCGGGTGACGGCGAACCCCTCCAGGTGCTCGGCGAAGTACTGCACCATGTCGTTGCGTTCGGGCTCCCCGTGCACCAGCACGTCCAGGCCGAGCCGCTCCTGCAGCCCGATCACCTGGCGGATCTCCCGCCGCACCCGCTCCTCGTAGTCCTCGACGCTCAGGCGCCCGGCGGCCAGCGCGGCGCGGGCCGCGCGCAGCTCGCCGGTCTGGGGGAAGGAGCCGATGGTCGTGGTCGCCAGCGGCGGCAGTCCCAGGTGGGCCTGCTGGGCCGCCGCGCGCACCGGGTAGGGGCTGCGGGCGGGCGCCGCAGGGACGGGGGAGGGGTCGGCCGCGGCCTGCCGGGACGCGGGATCGTGCCGGTCGGGAGCGGGGGAGCCGGCGGGGACGCCGGCCAGGCGCCCGGCGAGTTCGACCACCTCGGCGACCTTCTGCTCGGCGAAGGCCAGGCGGGCGCGCAGCCGGGGGTCCAGCCCGTCCTCCCGTTCGACGTCGTAGGGCAGGTGCAGCAGCGAGCAGGACGTGGAGACCACGACCCGGGCGGCGGCGGGGCGCAGGGCCAGCAGGGTGGAAAGGGCCCGCCGCTGGTCGGTGCGCCACACCTCGCGCCCGCCGACCACTCCGGCCACCACGGTCTTGGCGGCCAGTCCGGGCGTCCGCAGCGCGGCGTCCAGGTCGGCGGCTCCGCGCACCAGGTCCAGGCCGATCGCCTCGACCGGGGTGCCGGCCAGGACGGGCAGCGCCGCGCCGAGCTCTCCGTAGGCGGAGGCGACCAGCAGCGCGGGACGGCCGGTGAGGGCGCCGAGCCGCCGGTAGGCCTCCCCGGTGGCGGCCAGTTCGGCGGGGGTGCGGTCGGCCACCAGCGCCGGTTCGTCCAGCTGCACCCATGGGACGCCTTCGGCCGCCAGCGCCGACAGCACCCGCTCGTAGACCTCCAGCAGGTCCCGCAGGCGCTCCAGCGGGCGGAACCCGGCCGGGGCGCCGGGCCCGGGCTGCGACAGCAGCAGGAAGGTGACCGGGCCGAGCAGGACGGGCCGGGTGGTGAGGCCCAGAGCGCGGGCCTGGCGGACCTCGGCCACCGGCTTGTCGCACACGGCGCGAAAGACGGTGTCCGGGCCGATCTCCGGGACGATGTAGTGGTAGTTGGTGTCGAACCACTTGGTCATGCGCAGCGGGGTGGCGTGCTCGTCGCCGCGCGCCATGGCGAAGGCGGTGTCCTCGGCCTGCGGGCGACGGTGGCGGCCGGGCACCGCGTCGACCATGATCGCGGTGTCCAGGACGTGGTCGTAGAAGGAGAAGGTGTTGGAGGGCAGGGCGGCCAGGCCGAGCTCGGCCAGGCGCATCCAGGTCCGCTCGCGCAGGCCCGCGCCCGTGGCGCGCAGCTCCCGCAGGCCGATGTCCTGCCGCCAGTACGCCTCCAGGGCGCGTTTGAGCTCCCGGTCCGGGCCGATGCGGGGATACCCGAGCACGGTGGAGGCGGGGAAGGGGGCTGTCATTGGTGGCTCCTGGTTCACGAGTCCGGCACGACCTCCGGCATCCTGCCCACCCCACCCCTGGCGCGGCCAGATCAATCGACAACACTTATAGATCTTGTGGATGCGTCGGCCGTCGGCCCGGATGGTGGGGGAGGGTCGGCACGCCCGCGTCGCCTGGGAGATTCGCCCGGTGAAGACCCGAAGCACTCCGAAGGACCCTATTCATGGGCCTTATCGATCTGATCGCGGACCGCCTCGGCTGCTGGTCACGTATCCCGAAGTTCCGGCGTGATCGAGGTCATGGCCCAGCCGGGTCGCCCGGCTCGCCGGCCGGTACCACCGGCTCCTCCCGCCCCGGCGGTGCCGATCCCGCCGCCACGACGGACCTAACCCCGCGGACCTAACCCCGCGGCGTGGCGGCACCTCACATTCCCGGGGGTTGTGTCGTCGGGCCATTGAGACACCATCGCGCGCGCCGGTCGCCGTCGTCTCACCCGTCCGCAGCCGTCAAGGAGCCACCCATGTTCGTGCGTGTCGCGATCACCCTGCAAACGCTGGTCCTCTTCGTCCAGACGATCACCGCCGGGCTGTTGCTGTCCTTGCCCGGCGGGCACACCTTCCACAGCGCCGGGGCGTACACCATGTTCACCGTGGGGGTCATCAACGTGGCCGGCACGATCCTGGCCTGGCGGCCCGGCGGCGGCTCACCCCGGCCCATCCTGCAGACGGCCGGATTCCTCGGCCTCACGCTGGCGCAGGTGGCGCTCGGCATCGCGCACCTGAAAACCCTGCACGTCCCGCTCGGCGCGCTGATGTTCGGGATCAGCCTCGTCCAGCTCAGCCAGGCCTGGTCCGGCCACCGCACCCGCGCGACCAGCGCGACCTGACCGCGCCCCTGCCGTCCGCGTCGCCGGAGTCGCAACTTCGATCGCCGGCGGTGACACCGCCGAGGAGATCGCCAAGCTCAAGGCCGAGCCCGGCAAGGACCTCGTCGCCGCCGGCGGCACCGAGTTCATGCACTCCCTGATCAATCTCGGCGTGGTCGACGAGTACCGGCTGTGGGTGCCGCCCGCCGTCACCGGCAAGGGCGCACCGCTGTTCCCCGAGCTGGATCAGGCCGTGAACCTGCGCTTGGTGAAGAGCACGGCCTTCCCGTCCGCAATCCTCGAACTGGCGTACACCCCGGCCTGACCGTCACAGGCGTGATCCCTTACCGGCGTGATCCGGCCGCCCCAAGGACGGCCACACCCACCCTGGAAAGCGAGATCAGCCGGCCCGGTCCAGAGAAGCGGCGTCATGGGACTCGCGCGCCTCCAGCAGCTCATCCCAGTGATCCTCGGCCCACGCGCACGCCACCGCCATCGGCGCCAGCATGCTGCGGCCCAGCGGCGTCAGCTCGTACTCCACACGCGACCCCGCCCCGGCGACAACGGTGCGCCGGACCAGGCCACCCCGCTCCAACGACCGCAGCGACCGCGTCAAACCCTTGGCGGTGACCCGGCCGAGCGGCACGCGCAGCTCCGAGAACCGGCGCGGCCCGTCCTGCAGACAGCGGATCACCAGCGCCGCCCACTTGTCGCCGAACCCGAACCGGATCGGATTCAGCGACGACGGGCACAGCTCGTCGAACATGTCGGCGGGCAGAGGTTGCCTCATGGCCCCACGATAACCGGTATCCCCGAGGAAACCGGGCCCCCCGATAGCGTCCACGAACCGGCCGGGCACAACCGCCCGGCCCCGGTGAAAGGGCGCATCCCATGAACATCGTGATCTTCGGAGCGGGCGGCCGGGCCGGACGGCGGGCCGTCGCCGAGGCCACCCGCCGAGGCCACCACGTCACCGCCGTCGTGCGCGACCCGCACGGCCACC
The DNA here is from genome assembly GCF_042665155.1 of Sphaerisporangium rhizosphaerae. Lineage (NCBI taxonomy): Bacteria > Bacillati > Actinomycetota > Actinomycetes > Streptosporangiales > Streptosporangiaceae > Sphaerisporangium > Sphaerisporangium rhizosphaerae. The sequence continues at coordinate 72,252 of NZ_JBHTCG010000014.1, forward strand.
CCGACCTGCACGGCCACCCCGACCTGCACAGTCACCCCGACCAGCGCCAGGCACACCTGGTGGCGGGCGACGTCACCGACCAGGCGAGCGTCGAACGCGCCGCCGCCGGGCACGACGCCGCCATCAGCGCCGCAGTGGACCTGGCGGCCCCCGCCCACGACTTCTTCACCACCGCCACCCGCGCCCTGACCACGGCGGCCGCCCACACCGGCGTGCGCCGCCTGGTGGTCGTCGGCCTGGCCTCCATCCTGCCCGGAGCCTCCGGCGCCCCGCTCATGGACCAACCCGGCTACCCCAACGAGTACCGCTCCTTCTACCTCGGCCACGCCGCCGGCCTCCACGAACTGCGAAACAGCGACCTCGACTGGGCCTACGTCGCCCCGACCGGCGACTTCGACCACCACGGCACCCCCACCGGCCACTACCGGATCACCGAGCACGCCGACCCCGCCGGCCGGATCACCTATGCCGACTTCGCCATCGCGCTGCTCGACGAGATCGACACACCCCGCTGCCACCGCGCCGCCATCACCGTCCAGCAGCCCTGAACGACGGTTCCCCCGCCCTGACCACCCCGCGCACGCACGGCGGCCATACTGGGGCGGTGGAACCGGCACCGACGCTGCGCGAGATCGGCTGCTTCGCCCGCGTGGCCCAGACCCTCAGCTTCTCGCGTGCCGCCACCGACCTCGGACTGTCCCAACCGGCGATCAGCCAGGCCATCGGCAGGGCCGAACGGGCGCTCGGCGTGCGACTGTTCGAACGCACCAGCCGCGACGTGCGCCTGTCACCGGCCGGCACGGCCCTGCTGCCCTACGCCGAAGCGCTGCTGGAGACCGCCTCCGCCCTGCGCGCCGAGGCGGCCCGCCAAGCCGCGCCACCCCGGACGCTCATCACCCTGGCCTACGCACCCCCGGCCGGCCCCCTGGTCGCCCAAGCCGCCCGGCGACTGGCCCGCCGCCGCCCCGCCGTACAACTCCAACTGCGCCCCGCCGGCCGCCGCGCCGCCATGGCGGCCCTGGCCGCGGGCGAGGCGTCGGCCGCCGTGGTCGGCGCGCCGTTCCCCACCGGCTACACCACCGGCGCCCGCTTCAGCGTCGCCGTCGCCCACCTGGCCGTACCGGCCGGCGACCCCCTGGCCGCCGCCCCCGCCCTCCGCCCCGCCCAACTCACCTCCCACAAGATCCTCATGCCCGCCCACCGGCCGCGCGGCGGCATGTGGGCGCAACTGGCCGCCGCCCTGCACGGCCCCCACCAGCACCACATCGTGGGGGAGGAGATCGACGACTTCGCCGCCCTGCTCGACCAGGTGGCCGCCGGCGCCGGCCTGCTGCCGGTACCCCACCTGGTGGCCTCCTCCATCCGGCGGCCCGACATCGGCTTCGTCCCCCTGGCCGCCGGACGGCTGCGCCTGACCTACGGCCTGGCCTGGCCGCCCGACCGCGCCACCCCCGAGCTGATGACCGTGGTCCACGCCGTCCAGGAGTCCCTGTGGACCCGATGACCTCCCCGCCCGCGACAACGCCACGGCCGAGCGCGCGGCCTCGACGGTCACGATCCCCCCGCCGCCCGGCGGTGCGCACGCACGGGCCGGCCGCCTCGCCGATACGCCCACCACGCCACGGCACAATGGCCCGATGAACAGGACCACCCCCGCCACCGGCAACCGGTCCACAACCCCGCCCTCAGGCGACCCGCCACCCCACCAGCCACCCCACCAGCCACCCCACCAGCCACCCCACCAGCCCCTGCCGCAGGACCCGCACGACCTGCACGACCTGCACGGCTCGGACTTCCTGCAACTCACCATCACCGACGCACCCCCACGCGGCCGCTCCGAATGGCTCGCCACCCAACTACGGCACGCCATCTCCGACGGCCGCCTGCCCATCGGCACCCGCCTGCCCGCCACCCGCGTCCTGGCCACCGAACTGCGCGTCTCCCGCGGCCTGATCACCGCCGCCTACCAACGCCTCATCGACGACGGCCACATCGCCGGACGAGGACGAGCCGGAACCGTCGTCGTCGCCGCCCCCATCACCGCACCCCGCCCACCCACCCCATCCACCCCACCCACCGGCCCCCACCACCACGGCCACCCCACCGGCCTGTTCGACACCACACCCGGCCAGACCGTCTTCGACGCCCTGCGCGCCGCCCCCGCCCGCATCGACCTGTCACCCGGCGTCCCCGACCTCGCCGCCTTCCCCCGCACCGCCTGGCTCCGCGCCGAACGCACCATCCTGGCCGGCCTGTCGGCCACCCAACTCGGCTACGGAGACCCCCGCGGCACCTCCGCCCTGCGCCTGGCCGTCGCCAACTGGCTCGCCCGCAACCGCGGCATCAGAACCGACCCCGCCCACGTCCTCATCGTCGCCGGCGTCGCCCAAGCCCTCGCCCTCATCGCCCAGACCCTCCGCGACCGCGGCATCGACCAGATCGCCGTCGAAGACCCCGGATCCCTCGGCGCCGCCCAGCAACTACGCAACTGGGGCCTCACCACCCCACCCATCCCCGTCGACGCCGACGGCCTGCGCGTCACCGACCTCACCGCCACCACCGCACCCGCCGTCCTGCTCACCCCCGCCCACCAGTTCCCGACCGGCGTCGTCCTGTCCGGCCACCGGCGCCGCGACCTCATGCGCTGGGCCGCCGACGGCGGCCTGATCATCGAAGACGACTACGACGCCGAACACCGCTACGACCGCCCGCCCGTCCCCGCCCTGCGATCGATGCTCGGCGACCACGTCTTCTACGCCGGCAGCGTCTCCAAGCTCCTCGCACCCGCCCTGCGCGTCGGATGGCTGCTCGCCCCGCCCGAGCACCGCGACGCCCTCATCACCGCCAAACGCAACGCCGACCTCGGCAACGCCGTCCTCACCCAGCTCGTCCTGGCCCACGTCATGGCCTCGGGGGAGATGGAACGCCAACTCCGCTACATCCGCAGACGACACCGCCGCCGCCGCGACGCCATGATCGACGCCATCACCGCCCACCTGCCGCAGGCCACCGTGCACGGCGCCGCCGCCGGCCTGCACCTCATGATCACCTTCCCCGAGGACGTCAGCGACACCGCCCTCGCCGCGGCCTGCCTGGAACGCGGAGTCAAGGTCCAGCCCCTGTCATGGCACCGCCACCGCCCCGGCCCCCCGGGCCTGGTCCTTGGATACGCCGCCACCGCCCCCGGCGACATCACCGAAGGCATCACCGTGATCGCCGGCCTGCTGCCTCACCCATCCTGAACACCGCACCCCAGACCACGACACCGCCACGCGGCGAACAACCCCCACCAACAGATGACCGGCCCCCGCGGACGGGCACGGCCGCCGTCCACGCGGGCCGCCGCCGGGGATCAGCCCGCAGACCCGCCCTCGCCGGCCTCGACGGCCATGTCCAGCACAAGCCCGGCGGCCACCTCAGCCCCGTCCACGCGCACCGTCTCGGCCACAACGGCCGCACGGGCAACGGTCTCAGCGGCAAGGGCCACCTCCAGCGCGGCCGACAGCGACCCGACCCCCGGCGTCGGACCCTCGTGCCCCGTCCCGATGCCCAGCTCGGTCACCCGCCCCGCCCAGTACGGCTGGTCGGCCACCTGCGGCACGATCACCTGCGGCGCCCCGGCACGGGCCGCCGTCACCGTGGTACCCGCACCGCCATGGTGCACGACCGCCGCCACCCGGCCGAACAACTCCTGCTGGTTCACCTCGCCCACCACGAAACAGTCGTCCCGATCATCGACCAACGCCAGATCGGCCCAGCCGCTCCCCAGCACCACGCGACGGCCCTGCGACCGCACCGCGTCGATGACGGCCCGCGAGACCTCCCGCGCGCTCGCCCCCCGCACGAGCATGCTCCCGAAACCCACGTACACCGGCTCCGCGCCGGCCGCGAGAAACGCCTCCAGATCAGCCGGGAGCGGGCGCCCGTCCGGCCGGATCCACGCACCGGTCTGCGCCACCTCCAGCTCCGAGGTCTCCTGCCACGGACCAAGGACCGGGTCGGCCGCCAGGAACGGGCGGCGAGTGAAGACATGATCACGGACGCCGTCGACCGGCGCCAGCCCGACCGAGGCCCGGTGAGCGTTGATCGTCTCACCGAACATCGCGTCCATGTGCGCGGCGTTGAGATCCCACAGCGCCCGGTTGCCGGTCACCTCCGCCGGTACCACCTGACCCGGCCAGGGACGAGGCGCATGATGCGGCGACGGCAGGTAACTGGGGGAGAAGGAGGCGAACACGTAGGGCACGCCCAGCTTCTCGGCCGCCGCCCGCGCACCGGCCACCGCCGGGAACGACCCGGTGGCCACCACCGCGGCGCACCCCTCCGCCACCCCCGCGACCGCCTCATAGGCCATGGCGGTCAGCTCGGCGGCGATGTCGGACAGACGCGGCTGCGCCATCCCGGGAACCGCCCCGGTCGCCAGCGCGCGGATCGGCCAGCCGAGCGGGGTCAGCGGCACGTCGATGCCGTCCAGCAGTTCCGCGAAGTCCGGCGGCGCGCACACCCGCACGTCGGCGCCGTGAGCCTTCAGCCGCAGCGCCAGCGCCGTCATCGGCTCGACGTCCCCGCGTGACCCGTAGGTCTCCAATACGACCCGCATTCCACGACCCCCCGTTTCGGTGTGTTCCGGCGTCGAGGGGTGATTGTGCGGCACGACCGGGGCCTTGTGGCAAGGCCCCCCATGCGCTATAGCTTGGAAATGCAAGGAGTGGGCATTCCTCCTTGTCCCTTCCGCTGCTCCGCAGCTCCGCAGGCGGCCCCCTTCATTGCGCGGGGGGACGGGCGCGCGCGTCCGGCACCGCTGGGCGACCGCAGCCGTGTCCGCGCACCCCGGCGAGCCCTCGCAAGGGCGTCCTCGATGATCACCACAGCGCATGCGCGGCCGGGGGAGGGGCGCCCACTGAGACGATCTCCAAGGCGTCCCGTACTCCATTCGCGGAACACCGGCCGGCGGCTCGTCCGCACGTGAAGTTCGATCGAACGGCGACGGCTCAGCGCGATATCTCGAAGGGGGGAATGGGACGGTTATGGGCACTTCTAAGCCCTATGTCTGATACCAGACAGAATTGAGCTTCTGTCTGGTATCAGACATCTCGGCGTAGAAGGGCGGGTGGAGGGCTGAGTGGTGCCGGCCGCCGCTGGACCGCCGTCCGGATCGTCCGCGTGCCCGAACGGCGTGCCGCGCGTCGCGTGCGCGCCGGTGCGGGACATGCCGCAGCGGGCGGCCTCGAGGCCGCCACCCCACAAGATCGTTTCACGGATGATCGTCCCGCAGGTGCGCCCGATCGTCACGTTGCGCGAACACCCGCCATGCGCGGCGATGCGCCGGCGCCGCCGGGCGGAAACCCGCCGTGCATGCGGCACGCGATACGTGCGGCACGCGGCGGCCAGACCATGCGCGAGCCCTGGCCGGCGGCGCGTGCGGCGACCTTCACGGGAACGCCGTCACGGAACACCGCGAACATGCCCGCCCGGAAACCCTCTCGGCGGCGCCCTCATCGCTATTTGATGCATAATCGCACTTATGCATCACTTCGCGGGAACGCCTCTTCCGTGCTCTCCCGCCGCGGCCCCTGACGTCGGCGGTCCCCGGCGTCACCTCTACGCACGCGACGACGTCGCAGGTCACCGGCCCCTCACGCGCCGGTGAACGCCCGCCGGCCCGGCGGGCGCCGGGTCCCAGCGGCCGGTCCGGCGTGTCGGCGGGCCACTTGTGCGGGTTTGATGCATAATCGCAGCCACGTGCGCCGCGTCCGAGGAGGTCGCCGCTTTCCGGAGGGTGAAAGCCGTGGATGACCGCGATCCGCTGGTGCTGATGCGCCTGCCCGAAGCCGCGGCGGAGTTCGTCTCCTCGCTGCGCACCAAGAAGCTCTCCCCGCACACGGTCGCCGGGTACGAGCGCGACCTGCGGTCGGTGGCCGCCGCGGCGGCGGAGCTGGCCGGTGTGCCGGTGGCCGATCTGGAGGTGCGCCGCCTGAGCGGCCGCCTGGTGCGGGGCGCGTTCGCCGAGTTCGCCGGTCCGCGTTCGGCGGCGAGCGTCAACCGCGCGTGGAGCGCGTGGAACCAGTTCCTGACGTTCTGCGTCGCCGAGGGGATGCTGGAGGGCAATCCGATGGCGGCGGTCCCCCGTCCCAAGCAGCCGGCCAAGGCGCCCAAGCCGTTGCTGGGCGATGGGACGGCGTCGCAGACGCTGCTGGAGCAGGTGGCGGCCGGGGCGCGCAAGGCCCGCGATCCGTGGGTGGAGCGCGACCTGGTGGTGCTGGCGCTGGCCCTGGTGACCGGGATGCGTTCGGCGGAGTTGCTGGGGCTGACGCTGGGGTCGGTGGGCGGGTCCGCGGGTGATCGCCGGATCCAGGTGGTGGGCAAGGGCGGCAAGACCCGGTCGCTGCCGATCGAGCCGCCGATCGAGCGGCTGATCGAGGAGTATCTGGCGAGCCGGTCGCGGCGGTTCGGGCCGGCAGCGCTCCCCCGGTCGGCGGCGTTGCTGGTCGACACCGGAAACGAGCCGTTGCGGCGCGGTGGCCTGCAGTATCTGGTGCGTCAGTGTTACCGGTACGCCGGTGTTCATGATCGGGTGCAGCGGGGGACGCTGGTGCACGCGCTGCGGCACGAGTTCGCTACCCGGCTGGCCGAGCGGGGTGCTTCGGCGCACGAGTTGATGGAGTTGCTGGGCCATTCGTCGATCGTGACCGGGCAGGCGTATGTGGCATCGACGGCGCGGGAGGTGCGGGCGGCGGCGCGGGGCAATCCGGCGTACGGGGTGCTGGACAGGCTGCGGCCGGATCCGGGCCCGTAGGACGACGCCGGCCGGCAGCCGGGGGCGGGGCGGGGTCAGACGGGGTGCGGTGCGCGCGGGCCGGTGGTGAAGTGGTCGGCGGCGATGTCGGCGAACTCCTGCACCAGGGGTGATCGGCGGGTGCGGCTCCAGGCCAGGCACACCTGGTTGGGCGGGATGTCATCGACGGGCACGTGGGTGACGTCGGGGCGGGTGTAGTAGGCGGCGACCGACAGCGGCAGCACGATGACGCCGTGGCAGGCGGCGACGTGTTCGAGTTTCTCCTCCACGCTGTGGAACACCGGGCGTGGGGTCGCGGGGTGGCCGGTGAGACGGCCGGGCAGGTCGCGCCATTCGGGGACGGCGTCGGGGTGTTGGAGCATGGGTTCGCCGGCGAGGTCGGCCACCTTGATCGTGGTCTTGCCCGCCAGGCGGTGTTCGGTGGAGACGACGGCGACGCGTGGCTCGGTGTAGAGGGGCACCAGGCGCAGGCCGCGTTGTTCGACGGGCATGCGCACGAGGCCGGCGTCGGCTCGGCCGTCGTGGAGGACGTCGGTCTGGTCGTCCCAGGTGGTGCGCATCAGGTTGACGGTCAGGCCGGGGTGGCGGGCGGTGAGGGCGCGCACGGCGGCGGTCACGGTGGTGCCGGGCATGAAGGCGATGGTGAAGGCGGGGGCGCCGTGGGCGGCGCGGGTGAGGCGGCGGGTCAGCGCGGTGGCCGAGGCCAGCAGGGGGCGGGCTTCTTCCAGGAGCACCTGGCCGGTGGGGGTGAGTTCGGTGGATCGCCGGTTCCTGGCGAACAGGGTGGTGCCGAGGTCTTGCTCGAGGGCGCGGATCTGCCGGGACAGGACGGGCTGGGTGATGTAGAGGCGTTCGGCGGCGCGTCCGAAGTGGAGTTCTTCGGCCACGGCGACGAAGTAGCGCAGTTTGCGCAGGTCGATGTCCATCGCACCCTCCTGGCCGGGGGCCGGCGTGGTCTGCCGGCGGTGTCGCGGGAGTGTCCTCAGCGTAGGCCGGGCCGGGTGGTGCGGGCTGCGCGCGGTCCTGCCTGTCCCCCGGTCCCCCTCTCTGGTCCTGCCTGTCCTCTGGTCCCCTTCTCCCCTGGTCCGCGACGTGGCCGGGGTGGGCGGGTGACCGTGGGGGGGTGATGCCCGGTGGGCATCACCGGTGCTGGAGAAGGTGTTGGACGCACGATCGGTCCCCGGGTGATGGTGGATCGCGGCGGGGGTTCCCGCCGCGGTTGGAAGGGATCTGGGAACGATGAAGGTGTTCATCACCGGCGGGTCGGGATACATCGGCCGGGTCACGATCGCGGCGCTGCGGCGGCGTGGCGTGCGGGTGGCGGCGCTGGCGCGCGGCGAGCGTTCGGCGTCGGTCGTCGCGGAGCTCGGGGCGCGGCCGGTGCGGGGCGCTCTGGGCGACCTTGAGGTGCTGCGCGAGGCGGCGGCCGAGGCGGACGGGGTGATCCATCTGGGGGCGGACTACGCCGGGGACACCGCGCGGGTGGACCTGGCGGCGGCCGAGGCGCTGCTGGACGGCGCCGGGGGGCGGCCGTATGTGCACACCGGCGGGGTGTGGGTGTACGGGGACACCGATGGGGTGGTCGGTGAGGAGGCGCCGCTGCGTCCGCCGGCGATCACGGCGTGGCGGCCGGAGAACGAGAGGCGGGTGCTGGCCAGGGCGCGGTGCGGGGGGCGTCCGGTGGTGGTGATGCCGGGTCTGGTGTACGGCCGGGGTGGCGGGCTGACGCAGGGGTTCTTCGTGGAGCCGGGGCTCGAGGCGGGTGCGGTGCCGTGCATCGGGGACGGGGCCAATCATTGGGCGCTGGTGCATGTGGACGACGTCGCCGAGCTGTACGTGCTGGCGCTCGGTGCGCCGGCGGGTGCGGTGTACGCGGGGGTGAGCGGCCAGAACGTGCCGTTGGCGGAGGTCACGCGGGCGTTGAGCCGCGGGGCGGGGCTCGGGGGGCGGACGGAGTCGATCGGTTTGGCCGGGGCGGTGGAGCGGATGGGGCCGATCGCCGAGGCGTTCGCGCTGGACCAGCGGATGACCGGGGCCAGGGCGCGGCGGGAGCTGGGGTGGAGGCCCACGCGGGTCGACGCGCTGGCCGAGCTGTCCGGGCCACGCGATCCGGTGGCGCGGTGACAGGGCGTTCCCGGGGGCCGGGTGGCCGCCGTCCCCGATGACGGCGGCGGGCGGGTCGGCGCGTGAGCGGCGGGGCCGGTCAGGGGATGACGGCGGTGGCGGTGATCTCGACGAGCTGGCCGGTGTAGCCGAGGAAGGAGACGCCGAGCAGTGTGGAGGTGTGCGGGCCGTCGGACAGTGCGCTGGCGCGCACGACCTCCCACACCTCCGGCAGGTCCTGATGGCGGGTGGTGGCGACGTAGACGGTGCTGGCGATGACGTGCCGCAGGCCGGTGCCGACGTCGTGCAGGGCGGTGGCGAGGTTGGCCAGGACCTGGCGGGTCTGGGCGGCGGGATCGCCCTCGCCGACCAGGGCGCCGGTGGCGTCCAGGGGGACGGCTCCGGCCATGAAGGCGAGCCTCTCCCCCGCTTCGACGACGGCGGCGTGGGCGTATCCGGGCGGCGGGAGCAGGCCGGTGGTGATGGTGCGGCGTGCCATGGCGGGGCTCCTTGCCTCGGGTGGATGTGGTGATCGCGGTCATCATGGCGGGGGTGCCGGCCGGCTGTCATGTGGTTTTGCGCCGCCCGGCTCTGGTTCGTCCCTGGCGGCGAAGTGCTCGCGTGGGTGGAAGATCGGGCCGGTGGGCGATGGTGTGATCGCGTTCGGCGAGCGCGGGCGAGCGCAATTGTCGGTGGGGGCCGGTACGGTGCCCGTGGTTGCCCTCCGGAAGGACTGATCGATGCGGCCTGTGAAGCTCAAGCGCCTCACCGTGGAGGAGTGCGTCGACCGCTATGTGGAGCTGGTGCGCGCCAAGACGGTCACCGGGGCGCTGTCCCCGGCGACGGCCGAGGTGTACGGCCGTGACGTGGCCACCTTCGCCGAGCTGGCGGGGGCCGGGCGTGTGCTGGACGATCTGACCGGTGAGGATGTCGACGCGGTGCTGCTGGCGTTCGCGCGCAAGCCCGACGGGCGGCGCTCCTCCCCCGCCGGCGCGGCGCAGAGTCCCTCTTCGCAGTCGCGGTTCCGCCGGTCGGTGTCGGCGTTCTTCAAGCACGCGACCCTGTCGGGCTGGGTGCAGGTCAATCCGATGACCACGGCCACCGTCACGGCCAAGGAACGCGGCGGGCTGCGCGCCGAGCGCCGGGCGCTGACCCGTGAGCAGGCGCAGGGGCTGGTGGGCGCGGCGCGTGAGCAGGCGGTGGCCGAGCCGCGGGGCGGGCGGCGTGACCAGCGCACCGAGGTGCGTGACGCGTTGATCGTGCTGCTGCTGTCGACGCTGGGCCCGCGGGTGTCTGAGCTGGTGCGTGCCAATGTCGAGGATTTCTACACCAATGACGGGGTGCGTTACTGGCGCATCTTCGGCAAGGGCGGCAAGACGCGTGATGTGCCGTTGCCGGGCGATGTCGCCGAGGTGCTGGAGGTCTACCTGGCGGCCGCCCGGCCGGCCACGGCCGAGAAGGCGTTGCTGCTGTCGTGGCGGGGGCGGCGGCTGGCGCGGGGTGATGTGCAGGCGGTGATCGACCGGGTGCAGCGGCGGGTCGACCCGGCGCAGCGGCGTTCGGTGACCCCGCACGGGCTGCGGCACACGACCGCGACGCATCTGCTGGCCGACGCGGTCGACATGGACGCGGTGCGCCGGGTGCTGGGGCACAGCGACCTGGCGACGCTGGGCCGCTACCGTGACGAGCTGCCCGGGGAGCTGGAGGTGGCGATGCGGGCGCATCCGCTGCTGCGGGGGCGTGCGGCGGGCGGCTGACCGCGTTGGTCACCCGCCGTCCTCGGGGGCGGGTGCGGGCCCGTACGATCGGGCTGTGCAAAAGCGTGAATTGGGAAGAACGGGCAGGCAGGTCGGGGTCGTCGGCCTGGGGGCGTGGCAGCTGGGCGCCGACTGGGGTGAGGTGGGCGAGGACGACGCGCTGGCGACGCTGCACGCCGCCGTCGAGGCGGGGGTGACGTTCATCGACACGGCCGATGTGTACGGTGACGGGCGCAGCGAGCAGATCGTCGGCCGGTTGCTCAAGGAGCGGCCGGGGCTGACGGTGGCCACCAAGATGGGCCGCCGGGTGGCGCAGGTGCCGTCGGCGTACACGCTGGACAATTTCCGGGCCTGGAACGACCGGTCGCGGCAGAACCTCGGCGTCGACACCATCGACCTGGTGCAGCTGCACTGCCCGCCGACCCCGGTCTTCAGCGATCAGGCGGTGTACGACGCGCTGGACACCCTGGTGCAGGAGGGCAGGATCGCCGCCTACGGGGTGAGCGTGGAGACCTGCCAGGAGGCGCTGACCGCGATCGCGCGGCCGGGTGTGGCCAGCGTGCAGATCATCTTCAACGCCTTCCGGCTCAAGCCGCTGGAGCAGGTGCTTCCGGCGGCGGCCGAGGCCGGGGTGGGCATCATCGCGCGGGTGCCGCTGGCCAGCGGCCTGCTGTCGGGCCGCTACGACGAGCACACCAGTTTCGGCCCTGACGACCACCGGGCCTTCAACCGGCACGGGGAGTCCTTCGACGTCGGGGAGACCTTCTCGGGCGTGGACTACGCCACGGGTCTGGCGGCGGTGGAGCGGCTCAAGCCGCTGGTCCCCGAGGGGATGACGACGGCCCAGTTCGCGCTGCGCTGGATCATCGACCACCCGGCGGTCAGCGTGGTGATCCCCGGCGCCCGCAATGAGCGGCAGGCCGCGGCCAACGCCGCCGCCGCGCGGCTGGCGCCGCTGTCGGAGCCGACCCATGCCGCCGTGGCGTCGGTGTACGACGAGTTGATCCGCCCGCTGGTCCACCACCGCTGGTGATCCCCTGAGGGGTCGGCCCGTCGGGGTCGGCCCCGGTCACGTCCCTATGCTGATCTGCTTGAGCACGGGCTGCGGATCTGTCGCGGCGATCAGTGACCTTGTTCCGGGCCGAGGAAGCATGTCAGGAGTCGCCTGAAGTCGTGCGGGTGCTCCAGCGCCGGCACGTGCCCGCATCGGCCGAGCACGTGCAGACGGACATCGGGCAGGTGTTCGAGCAGGGGCAGGGCTGCGGTGCTGAGCGGGGTGACTCGGTCCTCGGCGCCGTGGACGAGCAGCACGGGCGCGCGGATCCCTGCCAGGGTTCGCGCCGGGAGGGTGAGCTCGTCGGCCCAGCGTGCCCTGGGTGGAGGGAACAACGACGCGAACGCGGCCGCCCCCGCTCGCATCGCGTCCGCACGGGCGGCGATGGCCGATTCGGTGACGAGCGCTTGGTCCAGGACGAGGCGACTCAACATGTCTCGTGCCCCGTGCGGGCCGGCGGGGGCGGCCCAGATCGCGTCGAGCTCGGCGGACAGCGGCGCCCCGGGGGCGCCCATCGTCGAGACCGCCACGACACGGGTGACCTGCTGTGGACGCGCGGCCGCCAACGCCAGCGCCACGGCACCGCCCATGGAGTGGCCCACCACGGCGTAGTGCTCGGCGCCGAGAGCGTCCATCAGGCCCGCGGCCTGCTCCGTCCACAGCCGCAGCCCGCCCCTGGAGCCCGCGGGGATCGGTGTACGGCCGAATCCCGCCTGGTCGGGAGCCACCAGGTGCCAGGACGTGCCGAGTGCCTGTGCCGTCGCCGCCCAGGCGCCGGATCCGGTCGTACCGGGTCCGGAGCCGTGCAGCATCAGCACCGCGGGCCCGGTGCCGCTCTCCAGGACGTGGACGGGAGAGCCGTCGACGGTGACGGTCCGAAGTGCCGTCACCGAGACGGCTCCGGTGTGCTCATGCCGATGCGGAGTTGATGGACTTGGAGAAGACCTCCATCATCGCCCTGCCGAACTGCGGCATGTCGGGCCACCCCCGGCAGGAGACGAGGTTGCCGTCCACGACGTCGGGAGCGTCGATGACCGTCGCGCCAGCGTTCTCCATGTCACCGGTGATGGGCGGGAAGCACGCCGTCTTTCGGCCCTTCAGCAGCCCGTACACGGCCGGCACCTGGGCGCCGTGGCACACCAGCGCGATGGGGAGGTTGCGCGCGAAGAAGTGCTCGGTGATGCGCCTGACGTCGGCGTCGACGCGGATCCACTCGGGGGCGCGTCCTCCGGGGATGATGAGGGCGTCATAGCGCTCGACGTCGACCTCGGCCCAGGGCACGTCGACCGGCAGCTTGCGGCCGTTCTTCTCCACGTAGGCGTCGGAGTTGGGGTCGAACTCGTGGATGACCAGCTGCACGTCACGCATCGTCCGTGACGAGACGTCAACGTCCCAGCCGCCCTCCTGCACGCGATAGTAGGGGTACATGGTGTCGAGCTCCTCGGCGGCGTCGCCGGTCAGGAGCAGTGCTCTGGGCACCTGCTTCTCCTCACATCTGGGGGCGGGTGAGGTGGATCCAATCCGATCCAATCCGATCCGATTGGGTTAGCATTCCTCGGCCCAGGCCGCCCGTCAAGCCTCCACCGCCATTCCGTCCGCGTCCTTGGCCTCGTCGAACAATCGCCGGAACCGCTCGCCGGACAGCAGGATGTGCCGGCGCATGGCGTAGGCGGCGGCGTCGGGGTCACGCGCGGCGATCGCGGCCAGGACCTCTTCGTGCTCGGCCATGGCCAGGTGGGTGACCTGGGTGTCGTGGAGAAGCCGGAACAGGTGCACGTGGGTGTGCAGGCGTGCGAGCGCTTCGCGGATGACCTGGTTCTCCGCGCTCAGGGCGACGAGGTCGTGGAAAGCGGCGTCGCGCAGCCCGAAGGCGCCATAGGCCATGGCCCCGTCGCCCCCCTCCAGCTCCGCCATCTCCTCCAGCATGCGCCGCAGACCGGCCACCTGCCCCGAGGACGCGCGTTCGGCGGATCTGCGCGCCGCCGCCGGCTCCAGGAGCAGGCGGACCTCGAGCATGTCCTCGAATCGGTGACGGGTGATCTGGGGGGGAATGCGATAGCCGGCATGGGGCACGCGCACGACCAGGCCCTCGGCCTCCATGCGGTTCAGAGCGTCTCGGATCGGCGTCTGCGAGACCCCCAGCTCTCGCGCCAGGACGTCGATCGTGACGCGGGAGCCGGGCTCGATCCGTAGCGACATCAGCTGTCCGAGCAGCGTGTCGTACACCTCGTCGGCGAGCCGGCCGCGAGATCTTCCCGGCGGCTTTCCGCCCGTCATGGCCCCACGGCGCCGCGCGATCATCGCTTCGTCGTCCATCGTGACGTGAGGTCCTTTCCTGCGTCTTCGGGGGACCTGTTGACATCGGTCGCAACGCTGCGGGATGCTGCCCCCACTCGGATCGTATAGGAAACGTGACGGATGCCGGCCATCCTTCACCCATCGGGGAACCGCCCGCCATCGCTCCGCTTCGATCGGTTGGAGCTCCCATGAGCATGCTCGACGTCCTACTCGGTTCGCCACCGGGCCGCACGAGGACCGAAGGACCTCTCGACCGCTTGAAGCCCCATCACGTCGCGGCGTACTCGTGACGCCGGTCCGCGGGCCGGCCCGCGACGGCCGGCGACACGCCTGAACAACCCGGCAACCGCTCGGCGAAGCACGCAGCAAGGCCCCAGACACCCCCCCAGAAAGCAGGCAAGAAGGTGCGGTATCCCCAGCGAATAGGACGACTGTCCATTCCCGGTCGAAAGGTGCAGCTGGCGACGGCGGCCATGTTGCTGGCCACGACCGTGGCGGCTTGCGGCGGCGGCTCGGACGACGGCGCGAAGGCGAGCGCCCCCAAGGCGCCGGCGACCATCCCCGAGCTCACCAAGGACCCGCTGACCCTCAGCTTCATCTGGTTCGACTGGCCCCCCGCCCACGCGCTGGAAGCCTTCGCGAACGCCGAGTACAAAAAGGATCGGCCGAATGTGACCGTCAAGGTCAACACCGTGCCGAACGCGAACTGGCACGACGCGATGTTCACCCAGTTCGCGGCGCACAAGACCGACTTCGACATCCCGATCCTGGACTCGCAGCACATCGGCGAGGCCGTGACGAACGGCAACATCCTCGACATCACCGACTTCGTCAAGAAGAACATCGACGTCAACGCCTACAACCCGTACCTGCTGGCGGCCTACGGCCAGTTCCCCCAGGCGGAGACCGGCAAGCGCGACGAGAACGCCAGCATGTACGGACTGCCGCTGCTCGGCGACACCTGGACGATGATCTACCGCAAGGACCTGATCGGCGACAAGCCGCCGCAGACCTGGGACGAGATGATCTCAGCCGCCCAGAAGTGCCAGACGGAGAACCCTGGCATCAGCGGCCTGGCCTTCCACCAGGCCAACGGCTCCGACGCCGCGGCCGTGACCTACAACACGGTCAACGGCGTCTACGGCGGCAACCTCTGGGACCCCAAGACGCGTAAGATCGACGGCGTCCTCAACGACCCCGCGGGCCAGGAGGCGATGGACGTCCTGGTCAACAAGATGAAGCCGCTGACCGCCAAGGGCTCCGGCAACTGGTTCATCGACGAGGTGAACGCGGCGGTCGCCCAGGGCAAGGCGTGCATCGCGTTCAACTGGATCGCCGCGAGCGGCGGCCTGCTCGACCCCAAGCAGTCGACGCTCGGCACCACGCGGGAGCAGATCCTCGACAAGCTGGGTTTCGCCACCCTGCCGACCCAGAAGACCAACCTGGTGCCTCTCGGCGGCATGGGGATGCACGTGTCGGCCTACTCCCCCGAGGCGAACCAGGCCGAGGCCCTGAACTTCATGAAGTGGTTCGAGCAGGCCGACATCCAGAAGAAGTGGGCCGCGGCCGGTGGCGTGCCGTCGCGTACCGACGCCCTGGCCTCGCCCGAGTTCCTCAACGCCGGGCCGTTCAACAAGGTGTACGCCGACTCGGTGCCGCGGATGCGGGACATGTGGAATGTGCCTGAGTACGCGCGCCTGGTCGACATTGAGAACACCAACGTGAACGCGGCTCTCAACGGCGCGAAGAAGCCGAAGGAGGCGCTCGACGACATCGCCAAGGGGCAGCAGGGCGTGCTCGACTCCGGCAAGGGCAAGGGCGGCGGCGGACTGTGAGTGACCCCGCCCCTCTGACGACCGACCGCCCCGGGCAGGTGGCGTCCGCGACGCCGCCTGCACCGGGCCGGTCCCGCCGGTTGAGCGACCGCGGGCTCGCCGTGGCCTTCATCTCCCCCGCGCTGCTGCTGTTGCTGGCGATGTCGGTGTTCCCGTTGCTGTGGGCGTTGTACCTGTCGTTCACCGACTACTCGGCCACCCGCGGGGGGCCGGCCCATTTCATCTGGTTCGAGAACTACACCGCGGTCCTTGCTTCGGCGCAGGTCCACCTGAGGGCCCTGACGACGTTGATCTACGTGGTCGGCGCGGTCGCCCTGCAGACGGTGCTCGGTTTCGCCATCGCCTACCTGATCTCACGGCGCACGCACGGGCGAGGAGTGCTGACCACTCTGTTCCTGGTTCCGATGATGCTGTCGCCGGTCGTGGTCGGGCTGTTCTGGCGGTTCATGCTCGACGCGCAGTTCGGCGTGGTCAACAGCATGCTCGGCTCGCTCGGCCTGGGGCAGGTGGAGTGGCTCACCCGGCAGCGGACGGCACTGATCTCCCTGATCGTGGTCGACACCTGGCAATGGACGCCGTTCATCATGCTCATCGCACTCGCGGGCCTCACCGCGGTTCCCAAGTACCTGTACGAGGCCGCCTCGATCGACCGGGCGTCGGAGTGGTTCCGGTTCCGCACCATCACTCTTCCGCTGGTGTGGCCGCTGCTCCTCATCGCCGTGTTGTTCAGGGCCATCGAGGCCTTCCGGCTGTTCGACCTCGTCTACATCCTCACCAGCGGAGGTCCGGGGGTCTCCACCGAGACGTTGTCGTTCCACGTCTACAAGGTCGCGTTCCTGGGCTTCAACACCGGAACCGCCTCGGCGTACGGGATCCTCATGGTCCTGGTCGTGATCGTCCTCACGCAGCTCTACCTGCGCTACTTGAACAAGCTCAAGGAGGACTGATGGCCGTCTCCGTCGACGAGGCCGTGTCCACAGGTCCTGCCCGGGATCACACGCCCCCCGCGCGCCGCTTCGGCGGCCGGGGCCGCGCCGTGCTGGAGGTCGCGCTGCTGGCCGTGCTGGCCGTCGTGATGCTCTTCCCGGTGCTGTGGATGATCGAGACCTCCATCAAGGAGAACCGGGACGTCTACGCCATCCCGGCCAAGTTCTTCGACTTCAAGGTCACTCTGGACCATTTCAAGGACGTGTTCGTCGCCTCCGGCGGCGGTCGTTCGCCCTTGTCGGTCTCCTTCCTCAACTCCGTCGTGGTCGCCGGGGTCTCCACGGCGCTGGCCACCGTGCTGGGGGTCCCGGCGGCCTGGGCCTACTCACGCTTCGCCGTGAAGGCCAAGAAGGACCAGCTGTTCTTCATCCTGTCCACCCGGTTCATGCCGCCCGTGGTGGTCGTGATCCCGATCTTCCTCATGTACCGCCAAGCCGGGCTCATCAACACCCAGCTCGGCCTGATCCTCATCTACGCCGCGTTCAACGTCCCCTTCACGATCTGGATGATGAAGGGGTTCGTCGACGAGGTGCCCGCGGAGTACGAGGACGCCGCCATGCTCGACGGCTACACCCGCCTGCAGGCGTTCCGGCGATTCACCCTTCCCCTGCTCCTGCCCGGCATCGCCGCGACGGCGGTGTTCGCCCTCATCTTCTCGTGGAACGAGTTCGTGTTCGCCATCTTCCTCACCTCCAGCGACAACGTGCGCACGGCCCCACCCGCCATCGCCGGCCTCATCGGTGGCACCACCGTGGACTGGGGCCTGGTGGCCGCCGCCTCCGTGGTGTTCGCCCTGCCGGTGCTCGTCTTCGCCTACCTGGTGCGCAAGCACCTGGTCGCCGGTGTGACGCTCGGGGCGGTGCGACGCTGATGGCGGGCATCGAGGTGACCGCCCTGCACAAGCGCTACCCGGACGGGACGGTCGCGGTCGAGCACGTGGACCTGTCCATCGGCGACGGCGAGCTGTTCGTGATGCTCGGCCCTTCGGGGTGCGGCAAGACGACCACGCTGCGGGCCATAGCCGGCCTGGAGAGGCAGACGACGGGCGACATCCGCATCGGCGACACGCTGGTCAACGACCTGCCGCCCGCCGAGCGCGACATCGCCATGGTGTTCCAGTTCTACGCTCTCTACCCGCATCTGCGAACCCGCGACAACCTGGCGTTCCCCCTGCGGGCCGAGGGACTGCCCAAGGCGGAGGTGCGCGAGCGGGTCGAGGAGGCCGCCCGGCTGATGCGGCTCGGTCCGCTCCTGGACCGGCGGCCGCGCCGGCTGTCCGGCGGGGAGCAGCAGCGCGTCGCGCTCGCCCGCGCCCTGGTGCGGCGACCGCGCGCATTCCTCATGGACGAACCGCTCACCAATCTGGACGCGGAGCTGAGGGCGGACATGCGCACGGAGATCAAGCACCTGCAGGGGGAACTGGGGACGACGATGGTCTACGTCACCCACGACCAGGTCGAGGCGATGTCGCTCGGTCACAGAATCGCCATCCTCAACAAGGGCCGCGTCGAGCAGATCGGCACGCCGCTGGAGGTCTACGACCGCCCGGCGAGTCTTTTCTGCGCCGCGTTCATCGGCTCCCCGCCGATGAACCTGATCGAGGTGGAGGTGGCCGACGGGAAGCTGCGCGCCAAGGGCGGACTGGATCTCACGCCACCGCCAGGCCTGCCGCGCGACCGTAGCCTGGTCGCGGGCGTCCGGCCGGAGGCGCTGGAAGTCACAGAACCAGGGGCGGAAGGTTCGGTCCCGGCCCGCGTGGTCTCGGCGGAGTGGCTGGGCGACGAGATCATCTACGTGGTCGACCACGGCGGCTCGCGCGACGTACGGGTCCGGATGCCCCCGACCCTCCGTTTCGCCGCGGACGCATCGGTCGGGCTGCGGCACACCGGCGCGACCCCGGCGGTCTACGACGTGAGCACGGAAGAGCTGGTGGCCTGATGGGAACCGTGGCAGCGCACGGGCTGAGCAAGTCCTTCGGTAAGGTCCAGGCCCTGGACGGGGTGACGCTGGAGGTGCCGGACGGATCGTTCTTCGTCGTGCTCGGCCCCTCCGGGGCGGGCAAGACGACGACCCTGCGGGCGATCGCCGGCCTTGAGAAGCTCGACGCCGGGTCGGTGCACCTGGACGGCAAAGACGCCACCGGTGACTCCCCGGCCGCACGCGACCTGGCCATGGTCTTCCAGAACTACGCCCTCTACCCGCGGCACACGGCCTACGAGAACATCGCTTCGCCGCTGCGGGCACGCCGCTGTTCCTCCAGCGAGATCGCCGCCGCCGTCGAGCGGATGTCGAGCCTGCTGCACATCGAACGCCTGCTGCAGCGCCGTCCCGCGCAGCTGTCGGGCGGTGAGATGCAGCGTGTCGCCCTGGCCCGGGCGCTGGTCCGTAGCCCGCGCGCGTTCCTCATGGACGAGCCGCTGACCAACCTCGACCTCAAGCTCCGCGTCGAGATGCGCACCGAGCTCACCCGCATCCACCGCAGCCTCGGAGCGACCTTCGTCTACGTGACCAACGACCAGGTCGAGGCCCTGTCCATGGCCGACCAGGTCGCGGTCCTGAAGGAGGGGAAGGTGCAACAGGTCGGAACACCGACCGAGGTGTACGAGCGGCCGGCCAACCAGTGGGTCGCAGGCTTCGTCGGCAGCCCGCAGATCAGCCTGCTCGCCTGCCACGCCGAGGGAGATCGTCTGGTCGGGGCGGAAGGCTGGACGCTGCCGCGGCCCCGCTGGACCACCGCCGAGGACGGTCGACCGCTGCTGCTGGGCCTGCGCGCGGAGGACCTGTCCGTCGAGCGGCGCGGGAACGCGTCGTTGCCGGGCGAGCTCTACGGCCTCGAGCCGCTCGGTGACCGGACGGTGGTCGACGTCCGAGTCGGGACACAGATCCTCAAGGTCAAGGCACGACCCACCCTCACCGGTACGCCGGGCGAGCGGCTGCACGTCACGGTCGACCTGGACCGTGCGCACCTGTTCGACGCGGGCACCGGGCTGGCGCTGTCGCAGGCCGGGAGGTAACCGCGCGGGGCGGCGACGTCACCGTGCGCCCGCACGCGGCGATCGAGCCTTCGCGGATGGTCACCGGTGAGCACGGCCCTGACGGCGCCGAAGCGGCCATGGCCCGAGACGGCGATCGGTGGCGCGGGGCGTCGCCCCGCGGCCGGGGCCACGTTAGCCGGGGCCACGTCCGACCCGCTCGGCGACCCCGACGAGGTCGTGTGACCCGTTCGTCACCGCGCGTGGCGCGATCGCCGAGGTCACGCTGGACATCACCGAGAACATCACAGGAGGCGACGCGATGAGTGACCCGATGAACGTCCTGGCCCCCGAGCACCGGCGGCTGCGGATCGGCGACGCCTGGCGCGACGCCGCCGGCGGAGCCACCTTCGCCGTCGAGGACCCGGCCACCGGCAAGACCATCGCCGAGGTGGCGGACGCCGACGTCGCTGACGGGCTCGCCGCTCTGGACGCGGCGAGCAAGGCGATGGCGCAGTGGGCGGCGACCCCGCCGCGGAAACGGTCAGAGCTGTTGACCGCCACGTACCGGGCACTGACCGAGCGATCCGAGCAGGTCGCCCGGCTGATAACGCTCGAGATGGGCAAACCGCTCGCCGAGGCTCGGGCAGAGGTGGCCTACGGCGCCGAGTTCTTCCGCTGGTTCGCCGAGGAGGCGGTGCGCGTCGAGGGGCGCTACAACACCGCTCCCGCAGGTGGATATCGCATCCTCACCGTCCCGAAGCCGGTCGGACCGTGCGTCTTTGTGACGCCCTGGAACTTTCCGTTGGCCATGGGCGCCCGCAAGATCGCTCCCGCGCTGGCGGCGGGCTGCACGACGATCACCAAGCCGGCATCCCAGACCCCACTCACCATGCTGCTCCTGGCCCGCATCATGGAGGAGGTCGGCGTTCCCCCGGGCGTCGTCAACATCGTGACGACCGAGCGTGCCGGCGAGGTGGTCTCAGCACTGCTGGCCGACCGCCGGACCCGCAAGCTCTCCTTCACCGGGTCCACCGAAGTCGGGCGCGTGCTGCTACGACAGGCGGCGGACAACGTGCTGCGCACCTCCATGGAACTGGGCGGCAACGCGGCCTTGATCGTGTGTGCCGACGCGGACCTGGACGTCGCGATCGACGGTGCCATGGTGGCCAAGATGCGCAACATCGGGGAGTCCTGCATCGCGGCCAACCGGATCTACGTCGAGGAGCCGGTGCGCGAGGAGTTCACGGCGCGCTTCGCCGAGCGGATGGGCGCGCTCTCGGTGGGCCACGGCCTCGACGACGGCGTGGACGTCGGTGCGCTGATCGACGAGGCCTCGGTCACCAAGATCGACGAGCTCGTCGCCGACGCGGTCGACCGCGGCGCCCGCGTCCTGGTGGGCGGCGAGCGTCCGGACGGGCCGGGCCACTTCTACCCGCCCACGGTCCTGGCCGACGTGCCCGAAGACGCGCGGATGCTGCAGGCGGAGATCTTCGGCCCGGTGGCGCCGATCATCTCCTTCACCTCCGACGAGGAGGTGATCGCGAAGGCCAACGACACCGAGCACGGCCTGGTCGGATACGTCTTCACCCGTGACCTCCAGCGGGCGCTGCGGTTCACCGAGGGACTGGAGACGGGGATGCTCGGCATCAACCGTGGCCTGATCTCCGACCCGTCGGCTCCCTTCGGAGGCGTGAAGCAGTCCGGGATCGGCAAGGAGGGGTCGCACGAGGGCATCCTCGAGTACCTCGACGTCACCTACGCGGCGATCGACCTACCCTGACCGGCCTGCGCCGTCCCGGTCTCGCAGGCGACCTCGACGTCCGCCCGGCAACTCACCGCCAACGTTCCAGAGAGGCACCGACATGCTCCAGACCGTCCGCGGACCACGCCAGCTGATAGTGGGAGAAGGGGTCGCGCAGAACATCCCGCGAGTGGTGGCCGAGTGCGGCTCGCGCGTCCTCATCGTGACCGACCGGGTTCTTCTGGGCCAGCCGGGCGTGGCCGAGATCGTGGCCGCCGTGCGGGAGAAGGCCGACGTCGCCGGGGTGTTCGCCGACGCGACTCCGGACGTGCCACTCACCGATGTCGCCCTGGCCGTCTCGGTCGCCGCAGAGGTGAACGCCGACGTGATCCTCGCCATCGGGGGTGGCACGGTGATCGACCTGGCCAAAATCGTCGGCGTCATCCGGCGCCACGGTGGGACGCCGCGCGACTTCTACGGCGAGTCGAAGGTGCCGGGGCCGACGATCCCTCTCGTCGCGGTCCCGACGACGTCAGGCACCGGCTCCGAACTCACGCCCGTCTCGGTGCTGACCGACCCGGACCGCGAGCTGAAGGTGGGGGTCTCCAGCGTCCACATCGTGCCCGACTTCGCCATCGTCGACCCCGAGCTCACCTACACCTGCCCTGCGACCGTCACCGCCCACTCCGGCATCGACGCGTTCTGCCACGCGGTGGAGAGCTACACCGCGCGACCCCGCCCCCACGGACCGCGCGACCCGGTGGAGCAGGTCTTCCTCGGCCGCAACCCGATCACCGACCACTACGCGCTGCTGGCCGCGGAGCGGATCGCCCGCAGCCTGCCCCGTGTCGTCAGGGACGGAGGCGACAAGGACGCGCGCGCGGACATGTCCTACGGGTCCATGCTGGCCGGACTCGCGTTCTCCCACGCGGGCAACGGGGCTCCGCACGCCCTCCAGTACCCCATCGGCGCGGCCACCCACACACCGCACGGCCTGGGCGTCGGACTTCTGCTGCCCTACGCGCTGGACGCGGCCAAGGACGCCATCGGCGACCGGTTGGCCACCCTCGCCCGGGTGTGCGGGCTCGAGGTGACCGGCGCCTCGGATGCCGAGGCCGCGGAGACGTTCCTCACCTGGCTCGACGGGCTCCTCGCCGACATCGGCATCCCTGCCACCTTGGCGGACATCGGCGTGGCACGCGCCGACCTCCCGCGCTTCGCGGAGATGGCCGGTGGCGTCACCCGCCTGATCCAGAACCATCCAGGCCCCACCGACACCGCCAGCCTGACCGCGATCCTCGAAGCGGCCTGGATCGGAGACCGGACCCCACACGTCCTGACTCCGGAGCAGAGATAGCGACGGGAGACGCTGGAACTCATCCAGTCCCTCAGAGACGAGACCCGCGATGATGCGCCGCCGGCACGAGCGCAAAGCGGCACCGCGCACACCGCCGGTGTGAGACATGGGTTCAGGTGCCGGCCGGGTCGCGCAGCGCGCGGACGACGGCCACAGAACGGGTGCTGTCGCCCAGCACCTGCACGCTGTCGCAGAACTGGTCCACCGACCCGTCGGCGCGCGAGGCCCGCAGCGCGGGGTCCACCGTGCCCAGCAGCGCGTCGGCGAAGCGGCCGGCGCCGATCACCCGGAACGGCCGGTCGTGGAACTCCCGCACCGACGCCTGCAACGGTTCGGTCAGCCCGAGACGGTTGTGCAGCGCGGCCACCCGTTCGTAGGCGCGGCACAGGTGCCCCTCGCGCTCCCGCCAGCCGCGCGCCGCCAGCGCCGCGGCGAACATCTCCCCCAGCTCCGCCGACCCGCCCAGACGGGCGAACGCGCTGCCCAGCCACTTGGCGTAGGGCGGGTAGCGGCGGCGCATCAGCAGGCACAGCCGCATCAGCTCCTCGACCAGGCGGGCGGTGACCAGCAGTGACCCCAGGTCGTCGCCGACCTCGCCGCACCGCCCGGGGAAGCTCTCCAGCTCTGCGACCCGCCGCCACTGACAGGCCAGCACGTACCGCCACACCTGCTGGGGGTACCAGCGCAGGTTGGCCCGGGCGGCCTCCAGCTCGCCCAGCCCGTCGTGGAACACCTCGCCGCTGGTCATCTCGGCCAGCCGCTGCCAGGACACCCCGAGCCAGTCGGCCGTGCCGATCGGGCCGCGTGGATCGAACCCGAGCCGCGAGCGCGCCCATTGCTCGAACACGGTGACCACCACCCCATGCCGGGGCGGGTTGCGGTCGGACCCGAAAACGGTCGGGTAGCCGCGGAACCGCTCGGGCAGCGCGGCGCCGAGCCGCTCCGACAGACCGGCCTCGCACCCGGGCCGGACGAACACCAGCACCCGCGGCCCCCAGTCGTGGTCGGCCGAGCGTTCGGTGTCGAAGGCCAGCACCTCCGAGCCCGGGCCGATCAGCGCGGCGCCGTGCGGCACCTGGCCGATGAGGGGGTGGACGACTTCTGTATAGAACGCGCGTGACAGGGGCAGACCCGGCACGAAACCAGCAGCGTAATCGGACATCACTCAACAACTGTGCCTCGCGGACCGCTCCGCTTCACCTGGTTTTCCTCGCACCCCTCTGCCCCGGCTCTGTTGCCTGGTTGAGAGGTTTTGGGAGTTGATCTATGTGGCTCGCTCCACCCGTACCCCCTTACAAAGTAAGTCAAAACGGACATCAGGCCAGTGGCACTCACGCTGTCCACGAAACCACGACAGGCACCGCTCGCCGGTCCCGCATCGAGCCGGTCGCCCCCGTGGCGCGACCGCTCCCGAGCACCCGCAACCCCGGCGGCCGAACTCCGCCACTCCCCTGCCCCGTCTCCGCACCCCACTACAACACTTTCCCAAACAATTTTTGCATAAATACTTTGGGAAAGACGGTCCATAGATCTACTCTTCAGCCATGGCAGGCGAACAGCACAAGCGCGTTCTGGACCCTGAGCAGGATGCCGCCGCGCTGAAGGCGCTCACGCACCCCCTGCGCATCCGGCTGCTGGGATTGCTGCGGCAAGACGGGCCCGCCACAGCGAGCGAACTCGCCGTCAGGACCGGGCAGACCTCCTCCTCCACCAGCTACCACCTGCGGGTTCTGGCGAGATACGCGTTCGTCGCCGAAGCCGAGCACCGCGACAGGCGAGAGCGCCGCTGGCGGGCGGTGCACTCGGCGACGTCGTGGAGCAACACCGCGATGGACACCGCCCCGCAAAGCCGCGCCTTCGTCGGCTTCGCGCGCAGGCGGCAGATCGAACACCTGCAAGCGTCCCTCGCCCGGCATGAGGCCGACATCGCCGCCGGGCGACTCGGCCAAGAGTGGCTCGAACCATCCGACATGACAGACCTGCTGCTCCGGCTGACCCCCGAGTCTCTCACCGAGCTGCGGCAGGTGGTCGATCGGAAGGTGGCGGAACTGACCGGCCGCGACGCCGACGACCCCCGCGCCGCGCAGATCGTCTTCCTCATCGCCGGACTGCCTCTCGCGCCCTACGATCCCACCACCGATCCCGGCACCCCCCTCCCATCGTGCCCGCAGGACGACGCGTCATGACCGAGCCGCTGGACATGCGCGCCGCCCGCCGCCGCTACGTCACAGCCTGCGGCCTCTTCTGGCTCGCGGCCGGTCTGACCATCGCGCCCCTGATCCTGCTGTTCACCGAACGCGGTCTGTCCCTGGCGGCCATCGCGGGCCTGTTCGCCGCGCACTCCTTCACCGCCGCCGGGCTGGAGCTGCCCACAGGAGGGCTGTCGGACGTCCTTGGCCGCCGCACCGTCCTGGCCGCCGCCGGGCTGCTGAATCTGGCCGCTCTCATGGTCGTGGGCCTGGGCGTCGCACCCTGGGTCCTCACCTGTGGCATGGTGCTCATGGGCGCCGGCCGCGCCCTGTCCAGCGGGCCCGCCGAGGCCTGGTACGTGGACCTCGCCCAGGCGCATTCCGGCCCCGGCGCCGACCTGCACACCGGTCTGGCCCGGGGGAAGACCGCGACCTCGGCCGCGCTCGCCACCGGCACCCTGCTCGGCGGCGCCCTGCCCTGGCTGCTGACGACCGGCCCGCAGGTGGGGAGATGGCTCACAGAGGCGACCTCGGACCTGGTCGTTCCTCTGTCCATCCCGCTGCTACTGGCCGCCGCCATCGAGATCGTCTTCGTGCTGTACGTCCTGACGGCCCTGCGCGAGCAGCCTCGGCCGGCGGCCACGGTGCGCGGCGTACTGCGCGGCATCCCCGTCACCATCGCGGGCGGACTGCGCCTGGGCGCACGTGACGGGCTGGTGCGCCGCGTCCTGCTCAGCGCGGGAGCCGCCGGCGGCACCCTGGCCGCCGTCGAGCTGCTCTCGCCGGGACGTGTCGCGGCCCTGACCGGCGCGTCGGAGTCGGGTGCGGTGGTCTTCGCCTCGCTCGCCTGCGCCGGTTTTCTGTGCTCGGGCCTCGGCAGCCACCTCGCACCGCTCGCCGCGCGCCTCACCGGCGGCGGCGAACGCGCCGTCCTGGCAGGTCTTGGGACCAGCGCCTGCGGACTGCTCCTGCTCGGCGTCACCGCGGCATCCACCGCCGCGCCCGCGACGATCCTCGCGGTCACCGGCTACGCCCTGGTGTACCTGGGGCGCGGTTGCGCCGCACCGAGCGAAAATGACCTGCTGCACCGCCGTGTCACCCGTGCGGGCCGCGCGACCGCCCTGTCGGTCCAGTCTCTGGCCTTGCAACTGGCCGGCGTCCTCACCGGCCTGCTCATCGGTGTCCTGCCGCCCGGCCCGGTTCCCTGGCTGCTCGCAGGCACCATGTCGGCCACAGGAGCGCTGCTGTGGAGTCACCGCGGCACATCGTCTCCCGCGACCGCCACGGTCACATCCCCGCACACCACCACCGTGCCGCCCGGTCAGAGCACGGACGCCCCCTCCCCCGCCTGACCGACCGATCTCCAGGCACGCACGTCCACCGTCCTCTCCCCGCCCCCGGGACGCCGCCAACGACGCCGCCAGGCCTCCCGCGTCGTATGCCGGCGGCCCGGCCGAAGCGCCGTCCGGCTGGGGCGGGCTCTCCGACTACCAGGCCATGAGCTGCGGAAACGTCGGGCGGCTGATGCGGCGCGCAAGAACAAGACTGGTCTTCGGCGCCTCTCGTCCCGCACCCTGGGCTGACCCCCGGCGGCCCATCACAGGCACGCCCCAGGGACAGCGGACGAACAGGGCGGACCCGGTGACCCACGACGACGACAGCATGCGCGCGCAGATCGACGGCGAACAGCGCCACCTGCGCACACTGTACGAACGACTCGACGCGCTGCGCGGCCAGGCGGCGGCGCGCCTGGCCGCGGCGTTACGAGAGGGCGGCGGCACCCCCCAGGCCAACGCCGAACGCGACGCCGCCGTCCAGCGCCACGCCGGGCGGCTGGCCCGGCTGGAGGCCGCCGAGAACGGCCTGTGCTTCGGCCGGCTGGACCTCGACGACGGCGAGCACCGCTACATCGGCCGCATCGGACTGCGCCAGGAGCACGACGACACCGGCGACACCGACGACACCGGCCGGACCGGGCCGCCGCTGATCGACTGGCGCGCCCCGGCCGCACGCCCCTTCTACACCGCCACCGCCACCGCCCCCCACGGAGTGCGGCGACGCCGCCACATCGCCACCCGCGACCGGCAAGTGGTCGGCCTGGACGACGAGATCCTCGGCCGGCCGCCCGCCGACGGCCAAGACCTGCCCGTGGTGGGCCAGGCCGCGCTGCTGGCCGCCCTCGGCGCCGAACGGACCGGCCACATGCACGACATCGTGGCCACCCTGCAAGCCGAACAGGACGCCGTCATCCGCGCCCCCCACCGCGGCGTGCTGGTCGTCCAGGGCGGCCCGGGCACCGGCAAGACCGCCGTCGCCCTGCACCGCGCCGCCTACCTGCTCTACACCCAGCCCCGCCTGGCCGCAGGCGGCGTGCTCGTCATCGGCCCCAGCGCCGCCTTCCTCACCTACATCGAGCAGGTGCTGCCCGGCCTCGGCGAGACCGGCGCGGTGCCGGCCACCGTGGCGGACCTGTTCCCCGGCGTGAGCGCCGACCGCGTGGAGGACCCCGCCGTGGCCGCGCTGAAAGGCAGAGCCGAGATGGCCGCCGTGGTGGCCGCCGCCGTGCGCGAGCACCAGACCCCGCCCGCCGAAGGCCTCACCGTCGAGGCCGCAGGCGAACCGCTGCACCTGGACGGCGCGACCTGCGGGCGGGCCGCCGAACGCGCCCGCGCCACCGGCCTGCCGCACAACCAGGCCCGGCGGGTCCTGGCCCGCGAGATCACCGCCCACCTGGCCCGCGAACTGGCCGAGACCACCCGCCGCCTGGCCGACCGCCTGGAAGCCGACATCGCCGACGTGCTGGCCGAGTCCGGCGTCGGCGCCGCCATCGACGCCGACCTCGCGGCCATGGACGGCGTCTTCGACCCCACCGCCGACCCCACCGCCGGCCCCGCCGGCCCCGGAGACCTGCTCGGCCCCCGCGACGCGCCGGCCCTGGAACGGGAACTGCGCCAGGACCCCGGCGTCCAGGCCGCGGTGCAGGCCCTGTGGCCCGCGCTGACCCCCCAGCGGCTGCTGGCCCGGCTGTACGCCGACCCCGACCGGCTGCGCCGCGCCGCCCCCGGCCTCACCGCCGCCGAACGCTCCCTACTCGCCCGGGCCCCCGGCGGCGGCTGGAGCCCCGCCGATGTGCCGCTCCTGGACGAGGCGGCCGACCTGCTCGGCGAAGACGACCAGGCCACGCGGGCCCGGGCGGCCCGCGAACACGCCCGGCAGGTCGCCTACGCCCAAGGCGTGCTCGACATCACCGCCGGCGGCGCCGACCGCCCCGCCAGGAACAGCGGCAACGGCGGGGACGGTGGCGATGACAGCGGGGACCACGGGCTGAGCGCCGCCGACCTGATCGACGCCGGCGCGCTGGCCGAGCGCCACCGCCACGCCACGACCTCCACGCTCGCCGAACGCGCACGCGCCGACCGCACCTGGGCCTTCGGCCACCTCATCGTGGACGAGGCGCAGGAACTGTCCCCGATGGCCTGGCGGACGGTGATGCGACGCTGCCCCGGACGATCGATGACCGTGGTCGGCGACCTGGCCCAGACCGGCGACCCGGCCGGCGCCTCAAGCTGGGAGCAGGTCCTCGCCCCGCACGTCGGCCACCGGTTCCGCCTGGCACGGCTATCGGTCAACTACCGCACCCCCGCCGAGATCATGGCGGCCACCGAGGACCTGCTGGCCGCCATCGGCCCCGCCACACCCCCACCCCGGTCGGTACGCAGCACCGGCGTGCCACCCTGGCGGATGGGCACCACCCCGGCCGAACTGCCCCAGGTGCTGGCCGAACTCGCCGCCGCAGAGACGACCGCGGGCGGACGCCTGGCGGTGATCGTCCCCCCGCAGCGCATCGCCGAACTGGGCGCCGCGATCGCCCAGACGGTACCCGCCGTCTGCTACGGCCCCCGTCCCGACCTCACCCGCCCGGCGGTCGTGCTCAGCGCCCGGCAGGCCAAAGGGCTGGAGTTCGACGCCGTGCTCATCGCCGACCCGGCCGCCATCGCGACCGGATCGGCGCGGGGCCGCAACGACCTGTACGTGGCGCTGACCCGCGCCACCTCCCGCCTGGGCGTCGTCCACACCGGACCCCCGCCCGCCGAACTCGCCCGCATCACCCCCCTGCCTCGCGGCCATCGACCGGCCGTGGCCCAGCCCGCCGGTGACGCGCACGTGAAACCGGCCGGACGGCCGGACGCGGCTGATCGGCCGGCTCGCCCATGACGCGGCCCCCGGCCCCCGGCCCGTCTCCGCACTCCTCGGCCCCGTCCTCAGCCGTGTGATCGCGTGCGACCTGCCTCCCACGCGGCCCCGCAGCCGCTGGAGCACGCCGAGCGGCCGCCTACGGCTTGACCGCGACCCCGCAGAACGCGGTGACCTCCTCCGGCAACCCCCACGCGCTGGGCTCCGGCCGCCACCTCGACACCGACACCACCCCCGGCTCCAGCAGCCGCAACCCCTCGAAGAACGCCGCGATCTGCCGCGGCGTGCGCAGCTTGTACGGATCCCCCGCCTCGGCGCGGGTCTTCTCCGCCTGGGCCGCCGCCTCGGGGTCCACCGCGTCGGTGCCGTCCTCCAGGACCAGATAACTGCCCGGCGGCAGCGCCGCCACCAGCCGGTCGCGGACGGCGCTCGCCTCCGCGTCGTCCCACACGTTGCCCAAGATGCCCAGCATCATCAACCCGATCGGCCGGGTGAAGTCCAGCGTGCGAGCCGCCTCGGCCAAGATCCGATCCGGATCGCGGACATCGGCGTTCACGTAATCGCAC
Organism: Sphaerisporangium rhizosphaerae; assembly: GCF_042665155.1. Taxonomy (NCBI): domain Bacteria; kingdom Bacillati; phylum Actinomycetota; class Actinomycetes; order Streptosporangiales; family Streptosporangiaceae; genus Sphaerisporangium; species Sphaerisporangium rhizosphaerae. Next base: position 102,104 of record NZ_JBHTCG010000014.1, read on the forward strand.
ACGCCCTCCGGCGTGCCGGCGAGCAGAGCCCGCGCGTGCACCAGCACCAGCGGGTCGTTGTCGACGTAGACGACGCGGCTGGCCGGGTTCACCCGCTGGGCCACCTCGTGGGTGTTGTCCACCGTCGGCAACCCCGTCCCGATGTCCAGGAACTGCGCGATGCCCGCCTCACCGGCCAGATGACGCACCGCCCGGCCCAGAAACGCCCGCGAATGCCGGGCGACCTCCACGATGCCCGGATACACCTGACGAACCTGGTCACCCACCTGCCGGTCGATGGGGTAGTTGTCCTTGCCGCCCAGCCAGTAGTTCCACACCCTCGCCGAATGCGGCGTCGTGGTGTCGATCGGCCCTAACCTCTGCTCCTCGGTCATGGCAGCACCCTCGTCGTGAAGTCGGAACGCCACCGGCGGCGGGCGCCGGCGGCACGCGGTCGGCCACGATCATCGCAGCACCCGCCGCCCCCGGCACGCCCCTCAGCGCAACTCACCCTCCAGCAGACCCATCACGACCTTGTCGTGCCACACCCCGTCCCGCCGGAACGCCTCGCGCATCCGCCCCTCCTCCACGAACCCCACCTTCTCGTAGACCCGGCGCGCGGCGGTGTTCTGCGCGACCGCCGTCAGCGTGATCCGGTGCAGCCGCATCTGCCCGAACCCGTACCGGCAGATCAGCCGCATCGCCTCGGTCGCATACCCCTTGCCCCAGGTGTCCTTCTCCCCCAGATAGATGTCCAGCCTGGCGTCACCGACCTCCGGCTCGGCCTCCCGCAGCGCCACGATGCCGATCGTCCGCCCCTCCAGGGTCTCGATGATCAGCGTGAGGTCCCCGAAGGTGTCGGCCGCGCGCTCGCTCAGCTCCTTGGTCAGGTGAGCCAGCGAGGGCGGGTAGCCGTCGCTCATCCATCGCATGACCTCGGGGTCGTTGTGCCAGCGCCACAGCGTCTCGGCGTCCGACGGTTCCAGGGCGCGCATCCGCACGCGTTCTCCAGTGATCACGCCTGCGTTCCTAGCAGACGCTCCGCCACCGCCGGTACCGGTTATCCGCCCCTTACCGGCCGCCGCGCGGAGCCCACGGCGAGCGACACGCGGCGGGGCCCTTTCGACCGGTGAGAAGGGTGTGATGTTGGTGGTGTGGTTTTTGTTCACGCCAGACGGCTTTACAAAGTAAGTCATCTGGTACGGCCAGGGGCGGGCGGAGCCGTGTTCGCCTGTTACAGGATGGCGCCGGGGCGGTAGGCGGCGGCCTCCGGGTGGCGGGCGGTGACCTCGGCGACCCGCTCCACCACCTGCGCGACCTGGGCCGCCGCGGCGCCGGTGAACGGCGCCGGATCGGCCAGCAGGGCCTCCAGCGCGGCGCGGTCCAGCGGGAACCGCTCGTCGGCGGCGAGCCGGTCGAGCAGCGGGTTGGCCGAGCCGGTCTCACGCATCGCCAGCGCCGCGGCCACCGCGTGCTCCTTGATGACCTCGTGGGCGCTCTCGCGGCCCACCCCGGCCCGCACCGCGGCCATCAGCATCTTGGTCGTCGCCAGGAACGGCAGGTAGCGCTCCAGCTCGGCGCCGATCACCGCCGGGAACGCGCCGAACTCCGCCAGCACGGTCAGCATGGTCTCCACCAGCCCGTCGAAGGCGAAGAACGCGTCGGGCAGCGCCACCCGGCGCACCACCGAGCACGAGACGTCGCCCTCGTTCCACTGGTCGCCGGCCAGCTCCCCCGCCATCGAGGCGTACCCGCGCAGCACGACGGTCAGCCCGTTGACCCGCTCGCACGAGCGGGTGTTCATCTTGTGCGGCATGGCGCTGGACCCCACCTGGCCCTTCTTGAACCCCTCGGTGACCAGCTCGTGCCCGGCCATCAGCCGGATCGTCTTGGCCAGGCTGGAGGGCGCCGCCGCCAGCTGCACCAGCGCCGTCAGCACCTCGTAGTCCAGCGAGCGCGGATAGACCTGGCCGACGCTGGTGAACCCGGCGGTGAACCCCAGATGCCCGGCCACCCGCTCCTCAAGGGCCGCCAGCTTGGCCGCGTCCCCGCCCAGCAGGTCCAGCATGTCCTGCGCGGTGCCGACCGGGCCCTTGATGCCGCGCAGCGGGTAGCGGGCGATGAGCTCCTCCAGCCGGGCCAGGGCCACCAGCAGCTCGTCGGCCGCCGTGGCGAACCGCTTGCCCAGCGTGGTGGCCTGCGCGGCCACATTGTGGGAGCGGCCGGCCATCACCAGGCCGGAGTGCTGGGCGGCCAGCTCGGCCAGGCGGGCCAGCAGCGCCACGCAGCGGTCGCGCACCAGCAGCAGGCTGTCGCGGATCTGCAGCTGCTCGACGTTCTCGGTCAGGTCGCGGGAGGTCATGCCCTTGTGCACGTGCTCGTGCCCTGCCAGGGCGTTGAACTCCTCGATGCGGGCCTTGACGTCATGGCGGGTCAGCCGCTCGCGTTCGGCGATGGAGTCCAGGTCGACCTTCCCGGCCACCGCCTCGTAGTCCTCGGCCACCCCCGCCGGCACCGGGACGCCGAGCTCGGCCTGGGCGCGCAGCACGGCCAGCCACAGGCGGCGCTCGGCCACCACTTTGTGCTCGGGCGACCACAGGCGGGCCAGGTCGGGCGAGGCGTAGCGGGCGGCCAGGACATTGGGAATACGCGGCTTGGTCACGTCGCCCCAGTGTAGAGGGCCCGGGGACGGCCACCGGCGGGCGAGGCCCCGCTCGCCGCGGACCCCTCACATCCCGGGGCGCCACCCGGCCGCCGCGACGCCCGAAACGCCCCTTGAGCAGGCGACGATCGGGTACCGCGCCGGCACTCCGAACCCCGGAACATGCGACAACGGCGCAACCTGCCATGGCATGGCCCGGCCCACCCCGCACGCGGCGCCCACGCTCCAGCCGCCCGCGCCACACCGGGACCCGGGGCCGACGCCGTAGGTGGCGCCGGGCGAGCAGAGGGGCCCTGGCCATGGAAGTTTCAGCATTCGGCCCGTCCCGCCGGACAGCGTCCGGTGGGTTCGCCCGCCGCGACCCCCGGACGCGGCGCCCGCCTTGACGCCCCCGCGCCGCTTGGGAGACTACCTCCAGCCGGTCCGTACGACCTCTGGAGCCGCCGTGCCGATCCTCCGCACACTGACCGCGCTCGCCTCGGCCCTCGTGCTGCTCGCCGGAGCCACACCCGCACCCGCGCACGCGGCCGAGGCGCGGGAGGGCGGCGGGGAGTGGCGGGGCACCCCGGTGCGGCTGGAGCCGCTGCCCGAGCCATCGCGGCTCGCCGGCGCCGGGCCGTCGTGGTCGCTGCGGTACCTGTCCACCTCCTGGAACGGCGGGCCCGCGGTCGTCGGCGGCACCCTGTCCCTGCCGCCGGGCCGCCCCCCGCCCGGCGGCTGGCCGGTGGTGTCCTTCGGGCACGGCTTCGACGGCCTGGGCGACGCGTGCGCGCCGTCCCGCACCGGGCCGAGCCCGTGGGAACGGGCGGTGCAGGAGGCGCTGGTCGCCGCCGGGTACGCCGTCGCGGTCACCGATGGCGAGGGCCTGGGCACCCCGGCGCGAAGCCCCGGAGTCGACGGCGCGTTCGAGGCGTACAACATGATCGACATCGTGCGGGCCGCCCGGAACATCGCCCCGGTCTCCCGGTCGTGGGTCGCGGCCGGGTACTCGCTGGGCGGGCACGCCGCGCTGTTCGCCGCGGCGCTGGCCCACCGGTACGCGCCCACGCTGCGGCACGCCGGCACCATCGCCCTGGCCCCGATCACCCAGTGGGGCGTCCAACTGGCGAGCCCGGCCTTCCGCGACCCGGCCGCGCGACTCCCCTTCACCGTGCCCTACACCGGGCACACCCTCGCGCTCACCGAGCCCGGTTTCCGGCCCTCCGACTGGTTCACCCCCGCCGGGCTGGAGCTGGTGCGCCTGGCCGGGCGGGCGTGCGTCCAGGAGATGCTCGGGGCCGCCGCCGGGCGCACCAACGGCGAGGTGGTCAAGGACCCCGCGGCGCTGGCGGAGGTGATGGCCCGCGCCCTCGCCGACGACGAGGTCATCGCGGCCCGCTACCCGAAGCCGGTGTACATCGCGCACGGCACCGCCGACGCCGGGGTGCCGCTCGCCCTCACCGAGCTGACCGTGCGGCAGCTGTCCGCCGCCGGGACCGACGTCACCTTCCTGCCGGTGCCCGGCGCCGACCACATCACCCTGCTGCCCGCGATCGCCCGGCAGGTGACCGAGTGGACGGACTCACTCCTGCGGTAGGCCCCTCGGTCCACGCCGCGGCGTCCCCGGTAGGAGTGTGAGGTCCACCTCGGCCGGCGCGCCCGCCACGACCGGCCACCACGACCGGCCACAGGGGACGGCCGCAGTGGGTGTACGGCCGCCCGGGCCGGGACCGTCCGTCAGCGGCCGGCCAGCGCCTCGGCGTCGTAGACCTTGACCTCGGGCGCGCCGTGGGCGCCTCGGCCGCCGCGACGCGAGAAACGCTCCTTGGTGCGCTCGACGATCGTGTACAGCGTCGGCACCAGGACCAGGGTGAGGAGGGTGGAGGACACCAGGCCGCCGATCACGACGATGGCCAGGGGCTGGGAGATGAACCCTCCCGACCCGGTCAGGCCCACCGCCATCGGGGTCAGCGCGCAGATCGTGGCGATCGCGGTCATCAGGATCGGCCGCAGTCGCCGCCGGCCGCCCTCCACGACCGCCTCCACCACGCCCAGCCCCTGCTCGCGGTACTGGTTGATCAGGTCGATCAGCACGATCGCGTTGGTCACCACGATGCCGATCAGCATGAGCATGCCGATCAGCGCCGGCACGCCGAGCGGGGTGCCGGTGAGGCGCAGCAGGCCGATGGCGCCGGTCGCCGCGAACGGGATGGACACCAGCAGGATCAGCGGCTGGGCGAAGCTGCGGAAGGTCGCCACCATGATCATGAAGACGATGGCGATGGCGGCCAGCATCGCCAGGCCGAGCTGGGAGAACGCCTCGTTCTGGTCCGCGCTCACCCCGCCGATGCTGTAGGCGACCCCGGCGGGCAGGGTCAGCGACCGCATCCGATCGGTGATCTTGGCGGTGACGGCGCCCAGGTCGCTGGCCTCGGCCGCGGCCGACACCGAAGCGGTGCGGTCGCCGTCCTTGCGCGTGATCTGCGTCGGCCCGGCGACCTGGCGCACCTGCGCCACGCTGGACAGCTTCACCATCCCCGCGGCCGTGGGCAGGCGGAGCCCCCGCACCGCGGCCAGATCGTCGGGCGCCCCGGTGCCGGCGCGCAGGATGACGTCGCTGGTGCGGCCGTCCAAGGTGAGCCGGCCGATGGTGGCGCCGCGGAACGCCTGCGCGACGCTCTGCCCGATGCCCGCCTCGGTGAGGCCCGCGGCCGCCGCCTTGCGCCGGTCGACCTTGACCTCCACCCGCGGCGCGCTGTCCTCCAGGTTGGAGGACACATCGCGCAGCCCGTCGATGCCGCGCATCGCCGAGGCCACCGCGTCGGCGCCCGAGCGCAGCGCCGCCAGGTCGGGGCCCTGCAGGATCACCTCGGCGCGGTCGGAGGCGAACCCGCCGCCCTGTCCGCCGACGGTCACCTCCCCCACGCCGCTCAGCCCCGCCAGCCGGTCGCGCAGCGTCTTCTCCAGCGCGGCGGCGTCGCCGCCCTCGGCGACGGTCACCGAGTAGGACGCCCGGTCGGCCGAGCCGCCCACCCCGCCGGCGAAGGTGCCGCCCGACCCCACGTTGACCTGGTAGGAGGCGACCTCGCCGATGGAGGACAGCACCCGTTCGACCTTCTTGGCCGCCGCGTCGGTGGTGGCCAGGTCGGTGCCGGCCGGCATCTTCTGGGTCAGGTTGACGGTGTCGTTGCCCGAGGAGTCGATGAAGTTGGTCTTCAGCCCCGGCGCCAGCCCCAGCGTCCCGGCGAACACCAGCAGGCCGGCGACGAGCGTGACCAGGCGGTGGCGGGTGGCGAAGCGCAGCACCGGCAGGTACATGCGCTGCAGCGGGCTGCGCAGCTCCTTGGCCTCGGCCGCCGCCCGCACCCGCAGCGCCTCCTGCGGCGACAGGCGCGGCGTCTTGAGGAACCAGTACGCCAGGACGGGGATGACGGTCAGCGACACCAGCAGCGAGGCCAGCAGCGCCACCGTCACCGTGATCGCGAACGGGGCGAAAAGCTGGCCGATCATGCCGCCGACGAAGGCGATCGGCAGGAACACCGCCACCGTGGTCAGGGTGGAGGCCGTCACCGCGCCGCTCACCTCGCGCACCGCGGCCAGCACCGCCTCGCGTTTGGGCTCGCCGTAGCCCAGGTGCCGTTTGATGTTCTCCAGCACCACGATCGAGTCGTCCACCACCCGGCCGATCGCGATGGTCAGCGCGCCGAGGGTGAGCAGGTTCAGCGAGTAGTCCCCCGCCCACAGCGCGATCAGCGCGATGACCACCGACATCGGGATGGACACCGCGGTGACCAGCGTCGAGCGCAGCGACAGCAGGAACAGCAGGATGACCAGCACCGCGAAGATCAGGCCGAGCAGGCCCTCGGTGGACAGGTCCTCGATCGAGCGCTCCACGTAGGGGGCCTGGTCGAACACCACGGTGATCGCGGCGGCGTCGCCCAGCGCCCGGGTGAGCCCGGGGAGCTTGGCGCGCACGTCGTGGGAGATGCGCACGGCGTTGCCGTCGGGGGTCATGGTCAGCGACATGCCGAGGCTCGGCGTGCCGTTGGTGCGGGTGATGGTGGTGGCGTCGGCCGGCTTCTCCTCGACGGTGGCCACCTCGCCGAGCTTGACCGGCTTGGGCTTGGGCGCCGCCGCGGCGCCCGCCGTGCCCGCCGGTCCGCTCGTCCCGGCGCGCTGTCCTCCGGCGGGGCCCGCCTGTCCCCCGGCGCCGCCCGCGGCACCGGCGCCGCCGGGTCCGCCCTGCCCGGCGGCCGGGGTCTGGGCCTGCGCCGCCGGCGTCTGCGGGGTCAGGTACAGCTCGCGCAGATCCTCCACCGAGGAGATGCGCCGCCCGATCTGCACGGTGAGCGTCTTGCCGTCCTCGGTGAGGCTGCCGGCCGGGATGGGCGTGCCGTTGGCCCGCAGCACCTCGGGGATCGACAGCGGAGACACCCCGTGCAACGCCATGCTGAGCAGGTTGGGAGTGATGACGACCGTCCGCTCGCGCGTCCCCGTCACCGACACCTCCCGCACGCCGGTGAGGCCCCGCAGCTCGGGCACCGCGATGCGGTCCAGCTTGTCGGCCATGGCGCGCTGGTCGCCGCCGTCGCCCACCGCGAGCACCATCACCGGGATGTCGTCGGTGTTGCCCGCCACGACGGTCGGCTCCACCCCGGCCGGCAGGCGCCCGCTCAGCCGGCCGACCGCCTGCTGCAGCTTGGCCACCGCCGCCTCGATGTCGGTGCCGTACTCGAACGACACCTGGATCTGCGCCATCCCCTCACGGGAGGTGGAGGTCACCTCGGTGACGCCGGCGATGCCCTGGAAACCGCTCTCGATCGGCTTGGTGACCTGCTCCTCGACGATGTCGGGAGCCGCGCCGGCGTACGGCGCCACCACGAACGCCCCGGGGAACGACAGCGAGGGCAGCAGCTGTTGCTTCAGTGAGGGGATCGCGAAGGCACCGAACGCGCTGATCACGACCGCCACCAGGATGACGAGGCTGCGGTTGGCGAGGCTGAGCCTGGCCAGAGCGGTCATGGGCGTGGACCTTCCGGTTGCGGGAGAAGAAGCCAAAAGTTTCCGGCAATGCTAACACTTCGCGTAGAACGAATATTTAGCACTGCCATGAACTCCTGGTAACCTGACCGGGCCCGCGCGGAAGGTGAAAGTGGACGACAGAGAAGAGCTGATCGCTCGGATCGGCGAGGCGCAGCACGCCCTGGGACGCGCCTTCTCCCACGACCGCTCGCTGCCGCTGCTGGCCCTCAACCTCACCATGCAGCAGCTCAAGGTCGCCCTGATCCTGTCCGGCAGCGGCTCGGCCTCCGGGCAGGAACTCGCCGCCGCCCTCGGCACCGGTCTTGGCACCGTCACCGGCATCGTCGACCGGCTCGTCGCCCAGGGCCTGGTCACCCGCCGCGAGGACCCCGCCGACCGCCGCATCCGCCGCGTCGAGCTCACCGACGCCGGACGGCGCATGACCGAGGAGCTCGTCGACGCCGGCCTGGCCGGCTACCGGCGCCTGCTCGACCGGCTGGACACCGCCACGCTGCGCAGCCTGGACGAGGTGATGACCAAGCTCCGGGCGGCCGCCGCCGAGTTGTACGGCCCCTGCTGAGCCGGCCCGCCCGCCACTGGTAGCTTCGGGCCCCATGCACACTGGGGACGACACCACCCGCCCGGCGCCCGGCGGGCACCTCCAAACCCTGTTCTCCCTGGCCGGCCGCACGGCCCTGGTCACCGGCGGCAGCTCCGGCATCGGGCTGGCCATGGCCGAGGCGATCGGCCGCGCGGGTGCCGCCGTCGTCATCGTCGCCCGCCGCAGGCCCGAGCTGGAGGCCGCCGCCGAACGCCTGCGCTGCCACGGCGTCCCGGTCGCCGTCCTTTCCGCCGACCTCGGCGACCCCGGCCAGGTGCGCCGGGTGTGCGACCAGGCCGCCGGCTTCTTCGGCGAGATCGACATCCTGGTCAACGTCGCCGCCAACAACATCCGCCGGCCCATGCACGAGCTCACCCCCGAGGACTACGAGGCGACGATGCGCCTCAACATCACCGCCCCCTACATCCTGGGCCAGCACTTCGGCCCCCGCATGGCCGCGCGCGGCTGGGGGCGCATCATCAACGTCGGCTCCCAGCAGTCGATCAGCGCCTTCGGCGACAGCGGCGCCTACGGGGTCAGCAAGGCCGCCGTCACCGGGCTCACCCGCTCGCAGGCCGAGGCGTGGTCACCCCACGGGGTGCGCAGCAACACCGTCGTGCCCGGGTTCGTGCTCACTCCTCTCACCGAGCCCGCCCAGGCGATCCCCGGCCGGGTGGAGGCCCTGGCCGCGCGTTCTATGGTGGGCCGCAACGGCGAGCCGTCCGACTTCGCCGGCATCGCGGTGCTGCTGGCGAGCGACGCCGCCGAGTACATCACCGGCCAGACGATCTGCGTCGACGGTGGCTTCTCGGTTCATTGACCCGGCCATCCCGCTTTACAAAGTAAGTCACAGGGACGGGATTTGACCTGGAGCGTGGTCCAGGAACGACTATGGGAGGCGCCGGCAACCCCCGAGGCCGGCGCCACCGCCAGAGCATCGAGGAGGACCAGCCATGAAACAGCGCACCCTCGGCCGGGACCTGACCGTCTCCGCTCTCGGACTCGGCTGCATGGGAATGAGCGAGTTCTACGGGCAGGGCGACGACGGCGAGTCCACCGCGACCCTCCACCGGGCGCTGGACCTCGGCGTCACCTTCCTTGACACCGCCGACATCTACGGCCCGTTCACCAACGAGCGCCTGGTCGGCGCCGCGATCGCCGGGCGCAGGGACCAGGTCGTCCTCGCCACCAAGTTCGGCGTCGAGCGCCGGCCCGACGGCACGCGCGTCGGCGTCAACGGCCACCCCGACTACCTGCGCAAGGCCTGCGACGCCTCGCTCCAGCGGCTCGGCGTCGACCACATCGACCTGTACTACCAGCACCGCGTCGACCCCTCGGTGCCGATCGAGGACACCTGGGGGGCCATGGCCGAACTGGTCGCCGCCGGCAAGGTGAGCCACCTCGGCATCTCCGAGGCCGCCCCCGACGTGGTGCGCCGCGCCCACGCCGTCCACCCGATCACGGCCGGACAGTACGAGTACTCCCTGTTCACCCGGGACATCGAGGACGAACTGCTCCCGCTGTTCCGCGAGCTCGGCATCGGCCTGGTCGCCTACAGCCCGCTCGGCCGCGGCTTCCTCACCGGCGCGATCACCAGCACCGACCAGCTGGGCCCGGAGGACTTCCGCGCCTCCAACCCGCGCTTCCAGGGCGAGAACTTCACCGCCAACCGCGCGCTGGCCGAGGGAGTGGAGCAGATCGCCCGCGACAAGGGCGTCACCCCGGCCCAGCTGGCCCTGGCCTGGGTGCTGGTGCAGGGCGAGGACATCGTGCCCATCCCCGGCACCAAGCGGCGCGCCTACCTGGAGCAGAACGTCGCCGCGCTCGACATCGCGCTGACGCGCGAGGAGCTGGCGCTGCTGGAGAAGGCCGCCCCCAAGGGCGCCGCCGCCGGAGCCCGCTACCCCGCGGCCACCCTCCCCCGCATCACCTCCTGAACCCGGCGCGGCTCCCGCCGACTCCGCCGACTCCGCTCCCCCTACCGGCCCGCGGAGCCCGGCAGGCCCGCGGAGCCCGGGCGGCGGGGTCTTCTAGCGGGTGGTGGCCGGAGGGTCGTATTCGACGCGGGTGAGGAAGAAGTGCCGGACGTCCTCGGCGAGCAGTTCCGGCACCTCCATCGCGGCGAAGTGACCGCCACGCCGGAACTCCGACCAGTGCCTGATGTCGTACAGCCGCTCGGCCAGCGGTCGTACGGGCTGGGTGATGTCGTGCGCGAACACCGCCACGCCGACCGGCACCGGGCACGGCGGCGTTCCCCGCGGAGTGTCGTGGTGCAGCCGCGCCGAGGAGGCCGCGGTGGCGGTCAGCCAGTACAGCGAGATGCCGGTGAGCATCCGCTCGTCGCTGACGGGAGAGTCGGGGCCGGTCCACTGGGCGAAGCGCTCGGCGATCCAGACCAGCTGGCCGACCGGCGAGTCGGTCAGCGCGTAGCCGATGGTCTGCGGAGTGAGGGCCTGCAGGGCCTGGTACGGCGGACGATTCGCCATCAGCTGCCGGACCTTGTCCAGCCGGGCTTCGTCGGTCTGCGACAGCTCGATGTCGGCGTCCGGCGCCGGCCGGGTCGGCAGGAAGTTGACGTGCACCCCGACGACCCGCTCGGGCGCCACCGCACCGAGCGCCATGGAGATGCCCGCGCCGAAGTCGCCGCCCTGCGCGCCATAGCGTTCGTACCCGAGCCGGCGCATCAGCTCGGCCCAGGCCCGCGCGATCCGGACGATGTCCCAGCCGCGCTCGCGGGTCGGCCCGGAGAAGCCGTACCCCGGGATCGACGGGATCACCAGGTGGAAGTCGCGCGACAGCGGCTCGATCACGTCGAGGAACTCCAGGAACGAACCGGGCCAGCCGTGGGTGAGGACCAGCGCCAGCGCGTCGGGCTTGGCGCACCGGACGTGGACGAAGTGGATGTTCTGCCCCTCGATCTCGGTGGTGAAGTGCGGAAGCTCGTTGAGCTCGGCCTCGTGCCGGCGCCAGTCGTATCCGGTGCGCCAGTATTCGGCCAGTTCCTTGAGCCGCGCCAGCGGGAAGCCGTAGTCCCACCCGGCACCGGCGACCTCGTTGGGCCAGCGGGTGCGGGAGAGCCGGTCGGCCAGATCGTCGAGGTCGGCCTGGGGGATGGCGATGCTGAACGGCTTGATCATGGTCTCTCCTCTGGAGGCGTTCATTCGGTACCCGAATGTTTGAGGCACTAACGTTTGCCCGTCGAACGATAGCACGGTCATTAGTGCACCGAACGATTAGTTAGACTCGCCCCATGGAGAACCCCTCCGAGGAGACGCCCCCCCACTGGGAGGGCCTGCCCAGCCGGCTGCTCGGCCGGACCGCCGACCACGCGCGCCGCCTGGTCGGCGAGGCGTTCTCCTCCGTCGGCGCCCGCGGCTACCACTACCGCCTGCTGGCCACACTGGAGGAGTTCGGCCCGGCCAGCCAGGCCGTTCTGGGCCGCCGCAGCGGCATCCACCTCAGCGACATGGTCGCGGCGATCAACGAACTCACCGAGCGGGAACTGGTCGAGCGCGCCCCGGACCCCTCCGATCGGCGGCGCAACATCATCTCGCTGACCGCCTCGGGCAGGCGGCAGCTGCGGCGGCTGGAGAAGCGGCTGGCCGAATGCCAGGACCAACTGCTGGCGCCGCTGTCACCCGAGGAGCGACAGCGGCTGGTCGAGCTGCTGTCCAGACTGTCGGACCACCACGACCGCCGGACAGGCACGCTCATCGAGCCGTGAGCCGCGACGGCCTCGGGCATCGGCGCCAAACGTCCCCTCGTGCCAAGTGCGCCGTCCACGAGCGTTCACCGGCTCGGGCGCCGCAGCAGGCGCCGGCATCGCCGTACCACGACCCGCCGACCCGGCGCCGATCACTGCGGCACATGGCCGGGGGCGGAGAGCCGCGCCCGGTGAACGTACGCGGTCACCGCACCAGGCCGCACTCGCCTGGCCGGGGCCGCGGCCGGCGCCTGGTGGCCGCGGCGCCGAACCGCGGCGCCGAAGCGGGGCGCCGCTCAGGACTGGTGGCCGCCGAGGAGGCGGGCGGCGCGGGCCAGGGTCTCGCGGACGTTGGGCTCGCCGGTCAGCTCCATCGCCTCCTGGACGCTCAGCCAGCGCAGCGGCGCCTCGGGGTTCTCCGGCCGGGCGGCGTCAGGGGTGCCGGTCGCCAGCAGGAACCGCAGGTCGGCGTGCTCGTGAGCCGGTTCGCGGGGGCTCGGCGTCACCGGCACGATCACCAGGTGGGCGATCTCGGCGGCGGAGCAGGGCGGCCAGGGCCGCAGGTCGGCCAGGCCGGTCTCCTCCGCGCCCTCGCGCAGCGCCACGGCGAGCGGGTCGCTCTCGCCGGGATCGGCGTGCCCGCCGACCTGCAGCCACGCCCCCTGGCGCGCGTGCCATCGCAGCAGCACCCTGCCGGTGGGCGGGTGCAGGATCAGCGCCGACACCGTCACATGCAGGGCGGTCGAACGGCCCCACGGATCACCGGTCGCGGCCAGCGCGCGCGTCCGCTCCAGGTCGGCGGCCTCCAGCGCGGTCGAGGGCCGATAACGGGCCAGCACCCCGGCCAGCACCCCGTCCGGCGGATCGGCCGGCGGATCGGCCGGCGCCCCGCTCGGCGGATCGGAAAGCTCCACGTCCTCGCCCATGCCCTGCCCCCGTACCTCACCAAGGGTGGTGCGCGGCCCGCGCCACCGCCCCCGCGCCGATGCGTCCCGCCGAGGCTTGCACATCGCCGGCGGCCCCGGCAACCGGATCACCTTCGTGGCGGACGGCACGCCGCCTGGCGCGGCCGATCGCCTCGGCCATGGCCCGCGGCCGCCGGTGACCAGAGCCCTGCGGCCGGCCATGCGACGTCACCCGGCGTCACCGGCTTCACCCGGGGCGCAGGCGGCGGCGCGGGACAGCAGCAGAGTGCGCTCGCGGTCGTTGCGGGTGAGCGCGGCGGCGCGCTGGAACTCCTCGCGCGCCTCGGCGGTCCTGCCCAGCCGGAACAGCAGGTCGCCGCGCACGCTGGGCAGCAGGTGGTAGCCCTTCAACGCCGGATCGGCGGCCAGCTCCTCCACCAGCGCGAGCCCCGCCTCGGGTCCGAAGGCCATGGCCAGGGCGACCGCGCGGTTCAACTCCACCACCGGGGAGGGCACCTGCCGCACCAGCGTCTCGTACAGCGCGGCGATGCGCCCCCAGTCGGTGTCACCGGCACGGCCGGCGCGGGCGTGGCAGGCGGCGATCGCCGCCTGCAGCGTGTAGGGGCCCGGCGCCCCGCCCGTCGCCTCGGCGCGCTCCAGCGCCGCCAGCCCGCGTCCGATGGCCGCGCGGTCCCACCGGCCGCGGTCCTGCTCCAGCAGCAGCACCGGCTCCCCCGACGGGCCGACCCGCGCCGCCGAGCGGGACGCCTGGATCTCCATGAGCGCGACCAGGCCGTGGACCTCCGGCTCGCGGGGCATCAGCCCGGCCAGGACGCGGCCCAGCCGCAACGCCTCATCGCACAGCGCCGGCCGCATCCAGTCGTCCCCGGCGGTGGCGGTGTACCCCTCGTTGAAGATCAGGTAGATGACCTCCAGCACCGACGACAGCCGGCCGGCCAGTTCGGCGCCGGCGGGCACCTCGAAGGGGACGCGGGCGTCGGACAGGGCGCGTTTGGCCCGCACGATGCGCTGTGCCACGGTCGCCTCGCCGGTCAGGAACGCGCGCGCGATCTCCTCGGTTCTCAGCCCGCCCAGCAGGCGCAGGGTGAGCGCCACGCGCGCCTCGGTGGACAGCACCGGATGGCAGGCGGTGAACACAAGGCGCAGCATGTCGTCCTCGATGCCGCCGTCGAGGGAGTCCTCCAGCGCGGCCAGGGCCGCGTCGTCGTCCCGCCCCTCGGTGAGCAGTTCGTGGCCGAGCTCCTCCACCTTGCGCGCGAGGCGCTCGCGCCGGCGGATCAGGTCGATCGCCCGCCGCCTGCCGACGGCCATCAGCCAGGCCCCGGGGTTGTCCGGCACGCCCTCGCGCGGCCACTGCTCCAGCGCGGCCACCAGGGCGTCCTGGGCGAGCTCCTCGGCCACGCCGATGTCGCGCACGACACGGGCCAGGCCGGCCGTCACCCGAGCCGACTCGGCCCTCCACACCTGGTCGATCGCCCGATGAGCCTGCGAAACCGCCATGGCGACCAATCACAGCATCTTCCCCGCCACCCCCGCAAACCGGCTCCCCCGCAGCGTCCCACGGGCCTTCTCCGACGGCGTCAGGACCACGGCCCGCCGGGCTGCGGCGTGGACATCATCTGCTCGACCAGGCAGGTGGTGTGCTTGGCGTAGCGGAACAGCGGGTGGGCCAGCACCTCCCGCAGGAACGGCAGGCCGGTGCGCAGGCCGGGCCCCTCCAGGAGGGTCTCCTCCAGCGCCCGGTCGGCGCGGGCCAGCGCCTGGGCGCGCGTGGGCGCCCACACCGCCACCTTGGCGATCAGCGGGTCGTAGTCGGCGGTGATCCGCGTCCCGGCCGAGGCGTGGGTGTCCACCCGGGTGAACGGCCCGCCCGGCGGCACGAACCGCTCGATCAGCCCCGGCGTGGGCAGGAACCCCCGGGCCGGGTCCTCGGCGTTGACCCGGCACTCGATGGCCACCCCCGAGGGCGCGATGTCCTGCTGCCGCAGCGTCAGCCGGCGCCCGGCCGCGACGAGGATCTGCTCGCGCACCAGGTCCACGCCGGTCACCATCTCGGTGATGGGATGCTCGACCTGCAGCCGGCAGTTGACCTCGATGAAGTAGCAGGCCCCGTGCTCGTCCAGCACGTACTCGAAGGTGCCGGCGCCCACGTACCCGGCGGCGCGGGCGGCGCGCACGGTCAGCTCCCCCAGGTGCTCGACGCTCGCCGCGGGGAGGTTCGGCGGCGGGGTCTCCTCGATCAGCTTCTGGCGGCGCCGCTGCACCGAGCAGTCACGCGCGCCCAGGTGCACGACGTTGCCGTGGCCGTCGGCGAGGATCTGCACCTCCACGTGCCGCGCCGCGTCCAGGTACTTCTCCACGTAGACCCGCGGGTCGCCGAACAGCGTCAGGGCGTCGCGGCGGGTCGCCGCGTACGCCCGGGCGAAGTCGCCGCGTTCGTGTACCACGGTCATCGCCCGGCCGCCGCCGCCCGCCGAAGCCTTGATCACGACGGGGTAGCCGACGGAGCCGGCGACGCGGGCGGCCTCGGCGGCGCCCCCGGCCGGGTCCGCGCCGCCGGGCAGCACGGGCAGCCGGGCCTCCACGGCGAACCGCCTGGCCGACACCTTGTCGCCCAGGCGGGCGATGACCTGCGGCGCGGGGCCGATCAGGGTCAGGCCGTGCGCCTGGCAGATCTCGGCGAACTCGGCGCTCTCCGACAGGAACCCGTACCCGGGGTGGACGGCGTCCGCGCCGGTCTGGAGCGCGGCGGCGACGATCGCGGCCGGGTTGAGGTAGCTGCGCCGCGGCGCGGCCGGCCCGATCTGGACGGCCTCGTCGGCCAGGCGCACCGCCGCGGAGTCGCGGTCCGCCGTGGAATGGGCGACCACCGTGCGGATTCCCATCTCGCGGCACGTCCGGAGCACGCGCAGGGCGATCTCGCCCCGGTTGGCGATCAGAACTGTGGTGAACATGGCGCTCCAGCGTGCTCGGAGGTGTGGGGACCGGCCGTCAGGGAGGTCAGGGGCCCTCGTGCGGGACCAGGGACAGCAGGGGCTCCTCGTATTGCACCGGGGCGCCGTCGGCGGCGACGATCGCGCGGACGCGGCCGCCGTGCTCGGCCTGGACGGCGTTCATGAGCTTCATGGCCTCGACGATCCCGACCTGCTGGCCGGGTTCCACGATGTCGCCGACCTCGACGAACGGCGGCCCACCGGGCTCGTGGGCCCGGTAGAACGTGCCGACCATCGGCGAGGTGACCACGACCGCGCCGTCCACGGCGGCCGGGTCGCCAAGGCCCTCACCGGGCCTCTCCCCCCGCTCCGCCCCGTCCGGGGACCCGTCGCCGTGCAGGGCGTCCCCGCCGGTGCCGCCGTGACGTGCGTCCGGCGCGCCGGGAACGGGGACGTGCTCCCCCGCCCCGCGCGCCGCCGCCCACTCCACGGTGACGGCCAGCGTGGCGGTGGAGACGGTGATGCCGCGCAGCGGCGCGGAGCCCGCGCCGGCCAGCCGGGCGGCGTGGCGGACCACCCAGTCCAGCACGCGTTCCCCCTCGTCCTTCGGTGTGCGGCCGGGTCGCGCCACAAGATCGCCGCACAGCCTTCTGGGCTGATCACCGAGTAGACGGCGTTGCCCAGCGCCAGCACCCGGTCGGCCACGGCCAGGGCGAGCGCGCCGCCGCTGCCACCCTCCCCGGTTACCACGGCGACCACGGGGACCGGCAGGGCGGACATCAGGCGCAGGTTCTCGGCGATGGCGTGCGCCTGCCCGCCCTGCTCGGCCTCGACCCCGGCGTGGGCGCCCGGGGTGTCGACCAGCGTGACCACCGGCAGGCCGAGCTTGCCGGCCAGCCGCATCAGCCGGGCGGCCTTGCGGAACCCCGCCGGGGAGCCCATGCCGAACCTGCGGGCGACCAGCTCGCGGGTGTCGTGGCCCTTCTGGTGGCCGATCAGCATGACCGGCACGCCCTCCAGCCGTCCGACGCCGCCCACGATGGCCGGGCAGTCGCCCGACACCCGGTCGCCGTGCAGCTGCTGGAAGTCCTCCAGCAGATGGCAGGCGTAGTCCAGAGTGGTGGGGCGGCCGGGGTCGCGGGCCAGGGCGACGCTCTGCCAGCCGTCCCGCACGGGCAGGTCGGCCGGGTCACGCACCAGGTGGGGGGCGTTGTCGCGCCACGCCCCCGGAATGGGACGGCCGTCCTCGGCCCAGGCGGCGGCCGACAGCAGGTGGGTCAGCGCCGGACGCAGTCCGGCGCGCGGGCGCACGCCGTCGACCAGGCCGCCGGCCAGGAGCGTCTCGGCGGTCTGGAAGCCGTCGGGCAGGCGCTGTCCCATGGTGCCGGCGATGACGCGCGGCCCGGCGAAGCCCATGTGCGCTCCCGCCTCGGCGAGGATGACGTCGGCCAGGGTGGCGTAGGAGGCGGCGACGCCGCCGTAGGTGGGATCGGTCACGACCGTGACGGTGAGCAGGCCGGCCTGGTCCAGGTCGGCCAGCGCCTGGGCGGTCTTGGCCATCTGCATCAGGGCCAGCGCGCCCTCCTGCATCCGCGCGCCTCCCGAGGCGGTCACCACCACCAGGGGCCTGCGCGTGGACAGGGCGTGCTCGGCGGCGGCGGTGATGCGCTCGCCGACGGCGCATCCGAGGCTGCCGCCCATGAAGGCGAAGTCCATGACGGCGGCGACGACGGGGTGGCCGTGCAGGGACGCCGAGACGCACACCACCGCCTCCGGCAGGCCGGTGTCTCTGCGCGCCTGCGCGAGGCGGGCCGCGTAGGGGCGGGTGTCGGTGAACTTCAGCGGGTCGGACAGGGTGGGCGCGGCGGCCGGCGCGCTCGTGGAGCCGGGGTCGAACAGCTGGTCCAGCCGTTCGGGCGCGCCCAGCCGGTCGTGGTGGCCGCAGCCGGCGCACACCCGCAGGTTCCTGCGGTGGTGCACCCCGTAGACCGGGTCGTGGCAGCCGGCGCAGCGGATCCACGGCGAGGACTGTGAGGACTGTGAGGACTGTGAGGACTGTGAGGACTGTGAGGACTGTGAGGACGGGGCGTCCGGCTCGACGGCGGTCACGCGGCGCTCCCGAAGCCCCCGGCGTCCCCGGCGCTCCCGGCGCCCGTCCCGCGCTCGCCGCCCACCATCGTGATCGCCACCCGCCTGAGCCCCCCGCCTCCCCCTGCGCTGCCGCCACCGGCCACGGGCGGACAGGACGGGACGATGGCGCGCGGCAACGGGGCGGCGGGGGCCGCCGTGCCGGTCGAGCCGGCCGCGCCGGACGCCGGGCCGGTGGCGCGGGGCGCGGGCGCCGCCGGGGCGGCGGCCGGGTGGGCGTGTGGTCGCATGTGCGTTCCTCCCCTGACCTTCGGGGGGTGGGCCGGACGTGGTGCGCGGCGGACCTCCCTGACGGCAACGATGCGCCCGGCCGCTGGTCGGCCGCTGGGAAGGCGCTGGAGGCGCTCTGGTCCGCCGGCGAGACTCCCGCCGCGCACGGGGCCGGGCGACGGCTCGGGCGACCCCGGGCCGAGGGCGTGCGCGGCGTCCGGCGATCACTCCTGCCTGCGCGCCGGAGCCCGCGCCCGGCACTTCCGCCCGATACTTCCGTGCGGTGCGTCCTGGAGGCGCGGACCAGGAAGGCCGCTATAGGGAAATAAGCGGCTTTGTCATATTAAAGGCGGTCCGAGTGTCGGACCTTTTCGCGGGCGCGCCAGACGGACATTATTCGGAAATACTGCCTAAGGTAAAGAATATAGGACTAGACCAGGACTTTTTCGGAGATTTTGTCCTCATGAGCCATCTTTCCGGCAGTTCCGATAAGCGAGTTCATCTAAATTCGAGAGGTCCACCAGGCGCCCGAGCACGCGCCGACGCCGCGCGCCGGCCGGCTCGGACGGCGTCGCGATCAACTGCGGAGATCACATGGAGTTCCGGGTTCTGGGTTCGCTGCAAGTGGTCGACGGCGGCGCCGATCTGACGCCGAGCGCGGCCAAGGTCCGCGCGGTGCTGGCCATGCTGGTCCTGCGGCACAACCAGATCGTGTCCACACGCGAGCTGATCGACGAACTGTGGGGCGAGCGCCCCCCGGCGACCGCCCTGCCCACCTTGCACACCTACGTCTACAAACTGCGCAAGATGCTCGGCACCGGAGGACCGGCCACGGTGGTCACCCAGACCTACGGCTACCTGCTGGCCACCGCCCCGGAGACCATCGACGTGTACCGCTTCGAGCGGCTGGTCGCCGACGGGTGGAACGCGCTGGAGCGCGAGGACGCCGCGCACGCCACCGAGGCGCTGTCGCAGGCACTGGCGTTGTGGCGGGGGCCGGCCCTGGCGAACCTGGCGGCGGGAGAGCTGCTGTCGGCGCAGATCACCCGCCTGGAGGAGAGCAGGCTACGGGCCCTGCAACTTCGCCTGGACGCCGATCTGCGCCTGGGCCGGCACCGCGAGCTGATCAGCGAGCTCAAGGAGCTCATCGCCATCCACCCGCTCAACGAGGACTTCTACGCCAAGCTGATGACCGCCCTGTACCAGGCGGGGCGGCGCGGCGAGGCGCTGGAGGTGTACCAGAACCTGCGCCAGGTGCTGGTCGGGCAGCTCGGCCTGGAGCCCTCCCCCGCCCTGTGCCGCCTGCAGCAGCGCCTGCTGTCGGCCAACCCCGGCCTGGAGCAGCCCGACCTGGACCCCGCGCCGCCGTCCGCCCCGCCCGCGGCCCCGGTGGCCGCCGTCAGACCGGCGCAGCTCCCGCCCGACATCGCCGACTTCGTCGGCCGGGCCGAGGTCGTCGACCGGATCGCCGCCCTGCTGTCGCGCCCGGCCGAGTCCGGCACCGCCGTCCGGGTGATCTGCATCAGCGGGATGCCCGGCGTCGGAGAGACGGCTCTGGCCGTGCACGCCGCCCACCGGGCCCGCTCCGCCTTCCCCTCCGGACAGTTGTTCACCGAGCTCGGCGGCTCCGGCGTGCCGGCCGACCCCGGCGAGGTGCTGGCCGGGTTCCTGCGGGCCACGGGCGTCCCGCCGGGCGAGGTCCCCGGCGACCGCGACGAGCGCAGCAAGCTGTTCCGCACCTGGTGCAGCGAACGACAGGTGCTCATCGTGCTCGACGACGCCGCCGGGTACGCCCAGATCCAGCCGCTGCTGCCCGGCTCGGCCGGCTGCGCCGTCATCGTGACCAGCCGGTTCGCGCTGCACGGCTTCGCCGGCGCCCACATGGTGGAGCTGGACCCGCTCACTGGGGAGGAGGGGCTGGAGCTGCTGTCCCGGATCATCGGCCCGGCCCGGCTCTCGGCCGAGCGCGCGGCGGCCGAGCACATCGTGCGCCTGTGCGGGCGGCTGCCGCTGGCACTGCGGTGCGCCGGGTCGCGCCTGGCCGCCGGGCAGGGCCTGACGCTGGCCAAGTTCGCCGAACGCCTGGAGGACCCCCGCTCGCGCCTGTCGGACCTGCGGGTCGCCGACCTGGACGTGCGCACGACGTTCCGCGCCACCTACGAGCGGCTCGGCGAGCCCGAGCGCAGCCTGTTCCGGCTGCTCGGGCTGCTGCAGACCCCGCACATCACCATGCGGCAGGCCGGCGCGCTGCTGGGCTGCGAGCCCGGCCACGCCGAGCGGCTGCTCGCCCGCCTGGCCGACTGCTCGCTGCTGTCGGCGCGGCCCACCGCCCTGGGCGAGGTGCACTACGCCGTCCACGAGCTGGTCCGGTTGTACGCGCGCGAGTGCCTGGAACGGGAGCTGGACGGCTGCGCCGTCGCCGTGCCCGCCCCCCAGGCCGCGGAACCCGCCGCACCGGCCGGACCCGCCCAGCCGGTCGAGGCCGCCGTCCCCCGGGAGCGGGCGGTGCCCGCCGCGCAGGACGAGCACTGCGGCGTGCCGGTCGAGGAGGCCGGCGCGCGGCCGTTCTCGCTGACGGCGCCGGCCGACTGCGTCAACGGAACGGCGTCCCACATCCTCGGCCCCTGACCCGGAAATTCCGGCACTAGCCTCGCATCAGCATCAAACCAGGCGCTCCCCGCAGCATTGCTGCGTACGGAACGAAAGGAGACGCCTGGTGCACCGGACGCTAATCGTGGCGCGGATGGAGCCCTCCGAGACCGAGGCCGTGGCGAAGATCTTCGCCGACTCGGACGCGAGCGACCTGCCACATCTGATCGGAGTGTCACGCCGCACACTGTTCCGCTTCCACGACCTGTACTTCCACCTGGTCGAGGCGGACCACGACATCACGCCGAACCTGTACAAGGCACGCAGCCACCCGCTGTACGGCGAGATCAACCAGCGGCTCAGCGAGCACATCCGCCCTTACGACCCCGGCTGGCGCGAGCCCAAGGACGCCATGGCCGAGCCCTTCTACACCTGGGAGGCCGACGGCCATGAGTGACATCCGCCTGTCCAAGTTCAGCGCCGACCAGGTGGAGCCCAACCACCGGCGCGGCGGCGACATCCGCGTCCTGCTCGGCCCGAAGACGGCCGGCGCGACCTCCGGCTTCATGGGCGTCGCCTTCCTCAAGCCCGGCGAGCACTTCGTCGAGCACTACCACCCCTACTCCGAGGAGTTCATGTACCTCGTGCGGGGCAGCGTCACCGCCCGCATCGACGGCGGCCAGGAGATCGTCCTGAACCCCGGCGACGCGCTCATGGTGCCCAAGACCGTGCGGCACCGCGTCGACAACACCGGCCAGGAGGAGGCGTGCATGGTCTTCCACGCCAGCCCCCTGGCCCCGCGTCCCGACCTCGGGCACGTCGACACCGAGAACGCCGCCGGCCAGGCCCCGGCAGGGAGCCCGCGGTGAACCTCACCGGCGCCCGCCCTGCGGCCCGGCGCCGTACCCGGACGCGTTCCGGCAGGGGCGCGGCGCGGCGCGCCCGCAGCGGCGACCGCCGGGTGGTCATCACCGGCATCGGCGTCACCGCGCCGGGCGGCATCGGCGTCAAGGCCTTCTGGGAGCTGGTCGCCGCCGGGCGCACCGCCACGCGGGCCATCAGCCTGTTCGACGCCTCCGGCTTCCGCTCCCGGATCGCCGCCGAGTGCGACTTCGACCCGGCCGCCCAGGGGCTGTCGCCGCAGGAGGCGCGCCGCATGGACCGCGCCGCCCAGCTCGGCGTGGTCAGCGCCCGCGAGGCGCTGGCCGACAGCGGCCTGACCGGCGTGCCGCCCGAGCGGCTCGGCGTCGCCGTCGGCAGCGCCGTCGGCTGCACCATGGGGCTGGAGGAGGAGTACGTCGTCCTCAGCGACGGCGGCAAGCGGTGGCTGGTCGACCCGGCCTACGGCGTGCCCCAGTTGTACGGGTACATGGTGCCCAGCACCATCGCCGCCGAGGTCGCCTGGGCCGGCGGCGCCGAGGGCCCGGTCGCGCTGATCTCCACCGGCTGCACCGCCGGCCTGGACTCGGTCGGGCACGGCTACCAGCTGGTCAAGGAGGGCAGCGCGGACGCCGTCGTGGCCGGCGCCACCGACGCGCCGATCTCGCCGATCACCGTCGCCTGCTTCGACGCCATCAAGGCCACCTCGCCCAGCAACGACGACCCCGAGCACGCCTCACGCCCGTTCGACATGGAGCGCAACGGCTTCGTCCTCGGCGAGGGCAGCGCCATCATGATCCTTGAGGAGCGTGAGGCCGCGCTGCGGCGCGGCGCCCAGGTGTACGCCGAGATCGTCGGGTTCGCCAGCCGCAGCAACGCCTTCCACATGACCGGCCTCAAGCCGGACGGCCGCGAGATGGCCGAGGCCATCAGGGCCGCCATGGCCCAGGCGCGGCTGGAACCCGCCGAGGTGGACTACATCAACGCCCACGGCTCGGGCACCCGGCAGAACGACCGGCACGAGACCGCCGCGTTCAAGGCCGCCCTCGGCGAGCGGGCCTATCAGGCGCCGGTCAGCTCCATCAAGTCCATGATCGGCCACTCGCTCGGCGCGATCGGCTCCATCGAGCTGGCCGCCTGCGCCCTGGCCATCAAGCACAACGTCGTCCCGCCCACCGCCAATCTGCACACCGCCGACCCCGAATGCGACCTGGACTACGTGCCGCTCACCGCGCGCGAGCAGCCCGTGGACGTGGTCCTGAGCGTCGGCAGCGGCTTCGGCGGGTTCCAGACGGCCATGCTGCTGGCCCGCGACGACGCCGGCCCCGGAGGCGGCCATGACTGAACCGAACCGACGACCCGGCGCCCGGCCGGTCGTCACCGGGCTCGGCGTCGCCGCGCCCAACGGCCTGGGCACCCAGGCCTACTGGGCCGCGACGCTGGACGGCAAGAGCGGGCTCGGGCGGATCACCCGCTTCGACGCCGAGCGCTACCCGGTGCGCGTCGCGGGCGAGGTGTCGGAGTTCGACGACACCGAGCACGTGCCGAGCCGCCTGGCCGTGCAGACCGACCACTGGAGCCACCTGGGCCTCGCGGCCGCCGACATGGCCCTGCACGACGCGGGCGTCAAACCCGGTGACCTGCCCGAATACGAGATGGCCGTCGTCACCGCCAGCTCCTCGGGCGGCACCGAGTTCGGCCAGCGCGAGATCGAGAAGCTGTGGAGCCAGGGGCCTTCGTACGTCGGCGTCTACCAGTCGATCGCCTGGTTCTACGCCGCCACCACCGGCCAGATCTCCATCCGCTACGGCATGCGCGGCCCGTGCGGGGTTATCTGCGCCGAACAGGCGGGCGGCCTGGAGGTCATGGCCCAGGCGCGGCGGCTGCTGCGCCAGAGCGCCGCCGTCGTCGTCACGGGCGGCACCGACGCCTCGCTGTGCCCCTACGGCCTGGTCGCCCAGATCTCCACCGGGATGCTCAGCCCGCGCGACGACCCCGAGCGGGCCTACCTGCCCTTCGACGCCGACGCCTGCGGCTACGTCCCCGGCGAGGGCGGGGCCATGCTCGTCGTCGAGGACGAGGCCACCGCCCGCTCCCGCGGCGCCCGCCCGTACGGAGTGATCACCGGGTACGGCGCGACGTTCGACCCTCGCCCCGAACCCGGGCGCGAACCCCGCTCCAACCTCGGCCGCGCCATCGACCTGGCCCTGCGCGAGGCCCGCGTCACCCCCGAGCAGGTGGACGTCGTCTTCGCCGACGCCCTCGGCGTGCCCGGCCACGACCTGGCCGAGGCCCGCGCCATCGCGGCGGTCTTCGGGCCGCACGGCGTGCCGGTCACCGCGCCCAAGACCATGACCGGCCGCCTGTACGCCGGCGGGGCGTCACTGGACCTGGCCACCGCGCTGCTGTCGGTGCGCGACGGCGTCATCCCGCCCACCGTCGGCGTGCGCGCCGCCGCGCCCGCCTGCGAGCTGGACCTGGTGCGCAGCGCGGCCAGGGACGGGCCCGTGCGCAACGCCCTGGTGCTGGCCCGCGGCCACGGCGGGTTCAACGCCGCCGTGCTCGTCACGGCCCCCTGACAACCCACCTCGCGACAACGGAGAACGACATGACGACATTCACCCTCGACGACATGAGACGCATCATGGGCGGCTGCGCGGGAGTGCCCGAGACCGTCGACCTCGCCGACGACATCGGCGAGATGACCTTCGCCGACCTCGGCTACGACTCGCTGGCCGTGCTGGAGATGGCCGCGCGCATCCAGCAGGAGTACGGCGTGCGCATCCCCGACGACGCCGTCGACGAGATGAAGACCCCACAGGCGGCCGTCGACTACGTCAACCGCCGGCTCGCGGCCTGAACCCGGAGGAACGCCATGGCAGGACACACCGACAACGAGATCATCATCGCCGGCCCCATGGACCTGGTGTGGAACATGACCAACGACGTCGAGTCGTGGCCCACCCTGTTCAGCGAGTACTCCTCGGCCCAGATCCTCGAGCGGCGCGGCCCCACCATCCGCTTCCGGCTCACCATGCACCCCGACGCCGACGGCAACGAGTGGAGCTGGGTGTCCGAGCGCACCCCCGACCCGGCCACCCGCACCGTGCGCGCCCACCGGGTCGAGCCGGGCTGGTTCAAGTACATGAACCTGTTCTGGGAGTACACCCAGGTCCCTGAGGCGGTGCGCATGCGCTGGGTGCAGGACTTCGAGATGCGGCCCGACGCCCCGCTCAGCGACAAGCAGATGACCAAGCGCCTCAACGACAGCACCGTGATCCAGATGAACCGCATCCGGCAGCTCGTCGAGGAGGCCGCCGAGCAGTCCCCCGCCACGCGCCTGACCACCTCCTGAAACGCCCGCGCCCCCGCGCCGGTCCCCGCACGCCTCCCCGCTCCCGCCAGAACGCACGCCAGACAGAACAGACAGGAAGAGAACAGTGGGCATGAACCACCACGACCAGAAGGACCACGACGGCACCGTCTACCGCGTCATGGTCAAGATGCGGATCCACCCCGGCATGGAGCGGGACTTCGAGAAGACCTGGCGGGAGGTCGCCTCCACCATCGCCCGCCAGCCCGCGAACGTCGGCCAGTCGCTCGCCAAGAGCCCCGACGAGGACGGCGTCTACTACATCGTCAGCGACTGGGAGAACGAGGAGAGGTTCCACCAGTTCGAGCACAGCGCCGAGCACGCCGCCAACCGCATGCGCCTCGACCCCTTCCGCGACGCCGCCGGCACCTCGATGACCCCCATGCTCGTCTCCTCCCGCCTGGGCGAGCGGCCCGCTCCCCAGCCGGGCCGCGTGCGCGTCGCGCTGTACCTCAACGAGCCCGAGTCCGACAAGGGCTCGATCGAGAGCGCCTACCACCAGATCAGCACCACCCTGGCCGGCCGGGCCGGGCTGCGCGGCAACGAGTTGCTGCGCTCCCTGCGCGACCCGCGCCGCTACGCGGTGCTCAGCGAGTGGGACGACCTGCCCGCCTACCGCGAGTGGGAGCGCAGCCCCGAACACCTGCCCACCACCTCGCCGCTCGCGCGCTACCACGACAAGAACCTCGGGATCTTCGGCTCCTACGAGGTCGTGGCCGCCTACTGACCGGCCCGGCCGGCCCCGGACGCGCGCCGCCCGGGGCCGGCGTCCGCACGCGGCGCCGACCGGCGCCCGCGGACGCGACGCCGGCGCACGACGACCTACATGGAGGTATCCGATGCCGTACGCGATGATCACCTTCCGGGTGAGGCCCGGGCACGAGGAAGAGCTCACCGAGCTCTTCGGCAACTCCCCGCCCCTCGAGACGCCCGTCGTCACCGACGAGCACGGCGAGGAGACCGCCCGGCTGCTCGGCACGGGGGTCTTCGTCAAGGACGACGTGCTGGTGCGCCTCATCCACTACCAGGGCGACTTCGCGGGCATCGCCCGGCACCTGGCCTCGCAGCGGCACGTGCACACCATAGAGAAGGACATCGTGCCGTTCCTGGCCGACGCCCGCGACACCGGCACCCCCGACGGGTTCGCGGCGTTCTTCCGCGACGCGATGATGCGCTGCGTCACCCAGTCCGAGAGCCGGGCGCAGACCAGCCCGCTGTGACCCCGCCGGGCGGGCCCCGCGCCCGCCCGGCCCGCGGTCCCGGGCGGCACGCACCCCGCCCGGGACCGCCTGGAAGCGACCGCCGCCGCGAACGGAGCACGAGCATGTCCAACGACGACGGCATCGACGTCATCGCGGCCGTGGAACGCGAGACCGCCGGCCTGTTCGCCCAGGCCGACCGGCTGGTGGAGGCCCTGGCCGCGCGGGCGGGCCTGGACGCGGCCCGCTTCCGCTGCCTGGCCGCGCTGCGCCGCCAGGGGGCGCTGCCCCTGCGGCGGCTGGCCACGCTGGCCGGGCTCACCGAGCGGGAGGCCGGCGAGGCCGTCGCCGGCATGGAACGCGACGGCCAGGCCATCCTGCGGGGCACGCCGGAGGGCCCCGGCCAGGACGGCCCGGCCGCGGGAGTGATCGTGGAGCTGCACCCGGCCGCCGACCGCGCCTGGCTGGAGCCGGCGCTGCGCGAGCTGCGCGAGGCCTGGTTCCCGCTGACCCGGGGCAGGTGTGACGATCTGGCGCTGGTCGCCGGGTTGATGGCGCGCAGCCGCAGGCTGACCGACCTGGTGACCATGCTGCGGCACTCGCCGGACCCCTTTACATTGTAGATTAACGGCGGCCGGTTAAGATCGGCGCGTGGACGTCCCCGCCGTACCCGACGACGGTCCCGGCGCCGTCACGCCCGCGGGCGATCCCTACGTGGTCTATCTCGGCGCCCTCACCGGCGCCGAGTCCCGCCGCACGATGCGCGGCTGCCTCGACCGGCTCGCCCGCGTCATCACCGGCGACCCCGCCGCCACCGGCGCCGGCCAGCCCTGGCACCTGCTGCGCTACGAGCACACTGTGCGCATCCGCGCGATCCTCGCCGAGCGCGGATGGTCGCCGGCCTACGTCAACAAGCACCTGGTGGCGCTGCGCCGGGTCATGCGCGAGGCCTGGCGCCTGGGCCTGATGACCGCCGAGGACTACCACCGCGCCGCCGACCTGCCCACCCTGGCGCACGCCCGGCTTCCCGCCGGGCAGCACGTCCCGCCGGAGGTCGCCGGGGCGGCGCTCGCCGCCTGCGACCAGGACGCCTCCCCCGCCGGGGCCCGCGACGGGGCGCTGCTGGCCGTGCTGTACTCCACCGGCTGCCGCCGCGCCGAGGTCGCCGGGCTCGCCTTCGGCGACTACGACCCCGCGGCCCGCTCCCTTCGCGTGCGCGGCAAGGGCGACAAGGAGCGCCTGGTCTACCTGACCGCCGAGGCGGTGGCCCGCACCGAGGCGTGGCTGGCCGTGCGGGGACGCGAACCCGGCGCGCTGTTCTGCCCGGTCAACAAGGCCGGGCGGCTGCGCGCGCCCGCCGGGCGTCCGGCGCCGATGACCGGGCAGGCCGTCGCCGACATCGTCGCCCGCCGCCTGGCCGCCGCGGGCGCCGCCAAGCGCACCCCCCACGACTTCCGGCGCACGTTCATCGGCGAACTGCTGGACGCGGGAGTGGACCTGGCCACCACCCAGGCGCTGGTCGGACACGCCTCGCCGGTCACCACGGCGCGCTACGACCGCCGGCCCGAGAGCCGGCGCCGCGAGGCCGTCGACCGGCTGCGCATGCCCGACCCCCGCCCCCTGCGCCCCGGCGCGCCCTGACACCGCCCGTCCCGGCCCGGGCGCCCTCCCGCGCCTCATCACCCCTGCGCCCGGCCCCCGCGCGGGCGTCGGGTAAGCAACAGTTCTTGAGTTGAGGGCGCCGAATCCTCCTCACCCTGCACGCTCACTGCCTGCGAACTGCGTCTTCTCCCGTTCGCCAGATCGACTGGGGGCGTCGCCCCACAGGGTGCGGTCGTACAGTCGCCTCAAGCCCGGCAATTCGGAATGGCGTGTCGCCGGTTCCGAGGAGCGCGCCCGGCGGCTGCGCGAGCAGGTCAACTGCGGCCATCCGGAAAGCGATTCCACGAGCGGGCCGGTGGCCTATCTCGACGGAGAGCCCACCGGTCGGTGCGCGGTCGAACCGCGTACGGAATATGTCCGCGTGATGCGCATGCGCATCACGTGCCTCTGGCCTCCGGACGGCGCGAGGCAGGTCTCGGCCAGGCCAAGGAAAGATCACCAAATTACATACCTGTAGTACATTGACGTTAGGTATGTCGCCGTTGCATTCTGGCTTCTGCCTGTCCTAGAGCGGTGCTGGAGTGCCGCGACGGGGGTCGGGCAGTGCATTGAGCCGGCGTTCTTCGGGGGACCTGGCTTACGTCGGCCGCGCCTATTCGAGGCGGCTCCTCAGCGTCTGGGGATCTGCGCTTCCGAATCTCCATGCGCTGCGTCACGGCTTTCGCGGTCCCGAAAGCCGTCGGTCTCTCGCGTCCGGATGTCGATTCCCATCCCTTTGCTCGCGGTGGCATGCGGTTTTCGCGTGCCACCGTGATGACGTGCGCCCTCATTCCGCAGTCCGGAGGTCACCCATGCGTGTCGGCGACAGCCTGCCCAATTACCAGCTGCTGTTCGGGAATCTGGATTTCCGCCCTGGAGACGAGGCCCGTTCGGTGACCTCTCCCGCGGCGTATCTGGCCGATCTGCTGCGGTTACTCGAAGAGGAGGTCGGCGACGCGACGCTGCTCCAGCGCCGTCATGACATTCAGCAGATCCCGCTCGACGCCGAGCACACCACCACCGAGCTGCCGTACGTGGACATCGTGGTCGAGATCCTCGAGCGTCTGGTCGGCGAGAACCCCTACGAGCAGATGCGGACGATGGCCTTCCCCTTCGACAAGCCGTTCAACCTCGCCTACGAACGCCTTGGAACGTTCCTGCGCGAGCGAGGGATCGGCAGGGACGAGCTGCCGCGGCTGCTCGGAGCCGAGCCGGGGCCGCTCGCGGCGGAGTTCCTCGGGCTGTCGCCCGAGGTGGCGGCCGTGGTGTCGGTGGCCCATCAGGGGGAGGCCGATCTCCGGAGGTCCTTCGATCTCGGCAGGACCGAGCAGGGGCAGGACGAGCAGCTCAGCGACCTCGCGCCGGTGGAGCGGTTCCGCCGCACGGTGGCGCTGTCGGAGATCGAGCTGGATGAACTGCTGGCCGCCCGCTTCGTCGGCCAGGTCGCCGTCCAGGACGGCACGCTCGTCCTTCCCGAGGGCGCCGCCCTCGCCGCCTGGCTGGACCGGGTCAACCGGTTCGTACGGCTGGCCCGCCGCACCGGTCTTTCCTTCCCCGACCTCGACCTCGTGCTGATCGCCTGCTGCCAGAGCCGCCTCGACGCCGCCGCGCTCGGCGTGCTGGCCGCGGTCGTGCACGTCAGCCGCTCGCTCAGCCTGCCCATCGACGTCACCGTGAGCCTGGCCGCGCCGATGCCGGCCGACCTGGAGGTCCGTACGTTCGCCGCCGTCACCGTGGCCGAGGCCCTCGGCCTGAGCCCAGCTGAGGTCGACCGGCTGCGGGCCCGCTTCGGCGAGGTCGTGACCGGCGAGATCGCGCTGTCGGCGCTCCACCGCGCGGCCCGCCTGATGACAGCGGTGAGGCTGACCGCGGACGAGCTGTTCGACCTGCTGACGGTCATCGACGGATCGATCACGGTCCCGTTCGCGACCACACGCACGATGAACGACTGCCGGATGATCCTGGCCGCGCCGGACCCCGGATCAGGACTGTGGCTGGCCCAGGCGCTGCCGCTGGCCGTACGCCGGGCACGTGACGGCGGACTGTCCGCTCAGGACCTGGCCGCCTTCGCCGGAGGCCCGGCAAAGGACCCGGCTGAAGCTTCGGGTGAGCCCGCAGAAGGCGAGGCCGACCTGGCCGCGGCGCTGGCCGCGCAGCTCGCGACGGTCGCGCCGGGGCCGGGGATGTTCGTCTCCCAGCGGTTCAGTGACCGCGCCTCGCGCGCCATCTGGGACGCCCTGCGGCAGACCGGTGCGTACGGCGCTGTGACGGGAATGGCGCAGGTCACGGCTGCCGACTTCGTCGGGCTCGGGCTGGGCGACGGCCTGGCCACCAAGATCTTCACCAACCTCGTGCTGCGCGGCTCCCTGTCGGCCGACGGCGAGCTCGCCGAGGTTCCCACGGAGCTGGCCACCGACTTCTCCCCCTACCACGACAAGGTGGCTGAGCTCCTCGGCGACCTGGTGGACATGTGCTACCCGTCGGATCTCGCCGGGCTGACGGGGCTGTCGGACAAGCAGCGCGCCGAGCTGTACGACAACCTGATCTACAACGCGTACATCGCCTCCGACGGCACGATCCTGAACGCCGAGATCGACGACCTCGACGTCGACCTCGACGACCTCATCCACGACGTCATCGCCCTGATGCGGACCCGCGCCGACGACTACCTGAAGGAGCCGCTGGCGATCGAGCTGGAATTCGACGTGCCGGGCCTGCTCGAGAACCTCCGGTTCAACGGCTACATCAACGGCGACGGGCACTACCGCGACAAGGACGCCCTGGCCGAGCTGGAGCCGGCCGACTTCGCCATCGCCTCGCAGTTCGAGCCGTACAAGGAGCAGGTCCTGGAGGCGATGAAGGCCCAGATCATCGGCCTGTGGGAGGGGATGTGCGTCTTCCCGCCCGAGGCCTTCTCCGAGATCGCCGACCTCGCGGTCGCGCGGCAGATCATCGCCGCCGGCCAGATCGACGGGGACGACGTGGTCGCCGCGGAGCGGCTGCGGGCCATCGTGGAGGAGCAGCGGCCCTACCGGTTCGACCGCGACTCCTTGTCCGCGTTGGGGCTGGACGAGGCGCAGGCCGGCGCGATCCTCGGCGGGATGATCGACGCCGGCGACCTGGACGAGGGACTGGCCGTGCCCGAAGACCGGCTGACGTTCTTCTGCGAGCCGAACAGCGTCCTCGAGTTCGCCCTGACCGGCGCGGCGGACTTCAGCACCGAGGCGTTCGCGCAGCTGCACGCGGTCGCGCTCGAGACACGGGCGGCCATGACGGAGATCGAGACCACTCTCGGCGCGCGGAGGCAGGCCTCGGCGGCCGCGCTGTCGTCGGCCGCCGAGGACGCCTTCGGCATTCCCGGCCCGGTGATCGACGCCATCTGTGCCGGCGTCGGCGCCGAGCTGACCGACCTGCTCGAGCCGCCGACGCTCGCTTATCGGAGGATCGCAGCGTTCGCGCGTCTCGCCGCCAAGCTCAGCCTCGACGCGACCGCGGTCGCGCTGGCCTTCGACGACCTACGGCTCGTCGCCCGCTATCCCGAGCCGCTGTCGCTGCCCGCGGGCGGGCCCACAGTGATCGACGCCGTGCTGGAGAGCTCGGACGGGCATGTGTACGTGTTCGCCGGGGACCGCTACTGGCGGTTCCAGGATCGCCTGCTGGTGGACAGCGCGCAGACGGCCGCGCTCGCGGCCGGTCTGACGAAGGTCGACGCCGCGTTCCGGCATCCGAGCGGGGCCGACTGGCTGGTGAGCGGCTCCCGGGCGTACGTGCGGCAGCCGGGGAGCGGGCGGTGGATCGCCCATGACCAGGTGTGGGGCCGGATCCGCGACGCGTTCGCGGGCGGTGGGAAGATCACGGCCGCGCTCGTCGACGACGAGGGCCGGACCTATCTGTTCTGCGGCGATCAGTACGTCCGCTACTCGACCACCGACTTCAGCGCGGTGGACGAGGGCTTCCCGCGGCCCGCCGCCGATTTCGGCGTGTCCGGTCTCTCTGAGCCGGGCTTCTTCGGGCGCGACGGCGAATTCCACTCCTTCACGGCGGAGGAGGAGTTCTGGACGCAGCCCGACGACGCGGGCTTCGACGGGCGGCTGGACGCCGCGTTCGCCGACAAGACGGGCGTGTACGTGTTCCGCGGCGACCGGGTCGTACGGCACACCGCGAGCCTGGAGACCGACGGGGCGCACGCCGACGAGGGCTTCCCGGTCCGGATCGAGACGCGGTTCCCCGGCGTCCCCGCCGAGTTCGAGAGCGACCTCGACGCGGTCTTCTCCGACGCCGACGGCGTGGTCCACCTGTTCAAGGACGGCCGCACGATCGCCCTGACCGAGGACGCGCAGGTCGTGCCGACCACGCAGCGGTGGGGCGCCATGCCGGCGGCCTTCCCCGGCGGCACGGTCGACGCCGCCTTCGTCGGGCTCGACGGCCGGACCTACCTGTTCGGCGGCGCCACCTACATCCGCTACTCCACCGCCGACTACTCCCGGGCCGACCTCGGCTACCCACGCTCCATCGCCTCGGACTGGGGCGGCCTGACCAGCGTGGACGCCGGTTTCGTGCTGGACGGCGAGACCTACCTGTTCGGCGGCGGCCAGTTCGTGCGCTACTCCACAAGCGATTACACCAAACCGGACGAGGGCTACCCGCAGCCGCTGCCGGGCAACTGGTGGAACCTGCCCGACGGCTTCGGACCCACGGTGGACGCGGTGTTCACCGACGCCGCCGGGCGGACCTTCCTGTTCCACGGCGGCGCGTTCATCGAGTTCGACGCGCGGCGGCGCTGGTGGTCGGCGCCGAGGACACTGGCCGGGCAGTGGGACAGTCTGCCGTTCAAGGCGGTGGACGCCGCGTTCACCGGCCGTGACGGGCGCACCTACGTCTTCTACGGCCCGCAATACGTGCGTTACGCCACCGCCGACTACAGCCAGGTCGACGACGGCTACCCGGCCCCGGTCTCCGGATTCTGGGGGCGTGCGCGCAACAACCTGACCCGCACCGGGCGGGTGGACGCGGCGCTCGCGCTCGACGGCGACGTCCTGCTCTTCTCGGGCGACCAGTACATCCGCTACACCGGCACGACCGCCCACCTCGGCTACCCGCGCCCGCTGCCGGCGCTGCGGACCGAGCCGCGCCTGACCCACCTGACCGCCGACCTGGACGGCGTGGACGCCGCCTTCGCCGATCGCGGCAACGTCCACCTCTTCCGCGGCGACGCCTGCCACGTGGTCTCCGACGTGCTCTGCCGTACGGTCGAGGTGTCCGACGTGACCTGCGCCTTCATCGAGGACGGCCGGCTGGTCGTCGAAGGGAAGGGCGGCTGGCGCCGGCAGGGCTCGATCGAGGGACCGGCCGTGGTGACCGGGCCCGCCCGGCCGCGGGTGCTGCGTGAGGCCCCCGAGTCGTTCCGCAGCGGGCTCGACGCGGTCCTGTCCGGCACGGACGGTGTGACGTATCTGTTCAAGGGCGACGCCTGCTATGACACGCTGGTCGACCGGGCGTATCCGATCGCCGAGGCCTGGGGCAGGCCGCGCGCGCTCGGCGCGGTCGAGGCCGCGTTCACCGGCCGCGACGGCAGG
The DNA here is from genome assembly GCF_042665155.1 of Sphaerisporangium rhizosphaerae. NCBI lineage: Bacteria > Bacillati > Actinomycetota > Actinomycetes > Streptosporangiales > Streptosporangiaceae > Sphaerisporangium > Sphaerisporangium rhizosphaerae. The sequence continues at coordinate 135,524 of NZ_JBHTCG010000014.1, forward strand.
ACGTACTTCTTCAGCGGCGACCACTTCACCGACGACCACGACGCGAGGCCGCGCGGCATCGCCGAAGCGTGGGGCGGGCTGACCAGCGTCGCCATCGCGTACGTCTGGCAGGACGCCACCTATCTGTTCGAGCGGCCGGACGCCGACGGGTTCATGCGCTACGTCGTCTACTCGGGCGCCGACTACGCCGAGCCCGACTCCGGCTATCCGCAGGCCGCCGACGCCGGATACTGGGGGACCGGCGAGATACCGCTCGCGGTCCTCCCGGTGGGCGACACGCTGGTGCTGCTGTCCGGGCAGACCTACCGGCTGCCCGACGGCTCGCCGCCGCGGCCGATCGGCCTGCTGTGGCGGGGCTTCGAGGGCACCATCACCACCGCGTACGCCGGGGCCGACGGGGCGGCGTACTTCTACTCCGGCGAGCAGTACCGCCGCTACGCCGACGGCGCCTTCGGGCCGCTGACCACCCGCGCCGGGGAGGCCATCGGGCGCGTGGACGCGGCCTTCACCTGGGAGGGCCGCACCTACCTGATCAGCGGGGACCGCTACGCCCGCTACTCCACCGACGAGTACGTCTACGCCGACCCCGGCTACCCCATGCCCATGTCAAGACATTTCCGGGCCGAGTTTCCCGGGCTGCCGGAGTCCTTCGAGGACGCCCTCACGACCGTCGACGCGGCGGTGACCGACCAGCGCAGCCTCTACCTGTTCATGGGCGGCCGCTGCCACATCGTCTCCCGCACGCTGGAGGCCACGTACGAGAATCTCGCCGGGCGGACCCGCACGCTCGACGGGCCGCTCAACGCCGCCCTGATCGTCGGCGAGCGGACCTATCTGCTGTCCGGAGGGCTGTACACCCGCTACACCGGCGGCGCGTACGCCCGTCAGGACGAGGGTTACCCGCGTGACGTCGCGACCTCCCTCGCCCTCGACCTCGGTGTCCCGGCTCTGCCCGAGGCCTTCCGCGACGGGGTGGACGCCGGCTTCGCCTCCGCCACGGGCGGCATCCACCTGTTCGCGGGCGGCGCCTACCTGCGCGCCGACGCTCCCGGCACACCGGCTCCCGTGTGGGGCAAGGTGCGCAATGCGTTCGACGGCGGGCTCGACGCCGTGGTGGCCGTCGAGGGAGAGGTGTTCGCCTTCCGCGGCGATCAGTACGTCCGCTACTCCGAGGTGGAGGACGGCGGCGTAGGCGTGGCGGACCCCGGCTTCCCCCGCACGATCAAGGACGACTGGGGCGCGGTGCCGGGACTCTTCGAGTCCGGCGTCGACGCCGCGTTCACCCTGTATGACCGGCTCTATCTGGTCAAGGGCGACCAGTACGTCAGCGACGCCGGGCTGATCCGCACGATCGCCCAAGGCTTCGCCGACGGCCCGGACTACCGGCTGGCCGACCTTTTCACGATCGTCGGATTCGCTGCCCTCGGCCCGGCGATCGCCGCCGCCCTGGTCGCCGAGGACGAGGATCCGTACAAGACGATGGCGGCCCTGTTCGGCTGGGACGCGGCCGAGCTGATGTGGGTGCAGCGGACCCTGCCCTCCGAGTCGGACATGGGCTTCGTGCTCGCGGCTCGCGAGCTGTTCGCGCTCGCCCGGCGGGCCGCTGTGCCGCCGTCGCGGCTCCCAGGTCTGGAGGGGGACGACCGCGGCACGCTCAAGCGGGACGCCCTGCTGTCCGCGGTCCTCGCCAAGGCGCCCGAGCTGCGCGACTCCACCGACCTGTTCGACCAGCTGCTGATCGACGTCGACATGGGCGGCCAGGGCACCACCTCACGGATTCGTGAGGCCATCGCGGCCGTCCAGCTCTATCTGCACCGCTGCATGCTGGACCTGGAGGAGGCCCCCGGCCTCGCCGACCCGGCGCGGCGGGCGCGCCTTCGGCGCTGGTGGTCGTGGATGAAGAACCACCGGGTGTGGGAGGCCAACCGGAAGGTCTTCCTGAACCCGGAGAACTACCTGCGGCCCGAGCTCCGCGACACCAAGACGCCCGGCTTCCGCGAGCTGGAGAGCGACCTGCTGCAAAGCGGCGTCACCTCCGAGACCGCGCAGCGCGCCTACAAGCGCTACCTCGACGAATACACCGAGGTGTCGCGGCTGGCCATCGCCGGCGGCTACGTGGACGCGGCCGAAGACGGGGCGCACAGCCTGGTCCTGTTCGGCCGCACCCGGAGCGCCCCGCGCCGCTACTACTACCGCAACGCCACCTTCCGCGACGGCGACAAGCTGTCGGCCACCTGGACCCCCTGGCTCAAGGTCGACGTGAAGATCGGGGCCGAGCGAGTCCAGCCCGTGCGCGCCTTCGACCGGGTCTTCGTCTTCTGGGCCGCCGTCGAGGATCTGCCACCGGACACGTCGGGCACCACGACCGTCGTCGCGGTCAGGTCGGGCGACAACACCCAGCAGGTCTCGGCTCCGGTACGACGCGCGGTCAAGATCTACTTCTCGTATCTGAACCTGGCGCAGGAGTGGGTGCCGGCGCAGGTGCTGACCACCGGCCCGGCCGGGCAGGACCCGGTCCTCGACGTCACCCTCGCGGTGCGGCCGGGCCGGCTGCCCGGGACCGACCACCAGGCGATCGTCGTCTCCTACACCGCGATCACCGCCGTCGGGGTCGGGGGAGGCTCGTTCGCGCTCACGCCCGAGCTGTACACCGTCCCGGTCGACGGGGTCGTGGTGCCGCCGGCCACCGGCGACGTGACGACGATCTTCGATGAGCCCGATGGCATCGACCCCGAGTCCGTGGTCTGGTTCAACCGGCCCGCCGGGTTCGGCGACGGCTCGTGGTTCAGCGTCGACCACAAGGGCGGCAGTTTCCTGTGCCGGCCGATCATGCCCACCCCCGAGCCGGCCGAGTGGCTGCCGATCAGGCCGCCCACGGGATCCGCCGCCGAGCGGCTGCCCTCGTGGGTCCGGATCAACGCCGGATTCGAGCTGCCCGACGGCACGCGCTACTTCTTCACCAACGCGCGGGGCGGCCGGTTCACCCGGATGGGCCCGGGGGCCACCTCGGCTGAGGGAGGCCGGACCATCTCCGGCCGATGGGGCCGGACCGAGCCCGGCTCGGCGCTGGATGCCGCCGTGCTCTCCGACGACTCCGACACCCCCGTGGTCGACCACACGCTCGGCGCACCGGCGATCACCGGTGTGGTGATCGGCCCAGGCGTTCCATTGGCGGTCAACGAGGCCGCCCTCGCGGCGCTCCGCGCCGGCGCAGGCGAGGCACCCGAGCGGGGGTTCGGCCCGAGCGACAACCCGCTGGCCAACCCCTCAGAGAGCTCGCGGTCGAACTGGCCGGGGCACCCGATCGCGTTCCCGGCGGCGAACCCGATGGCCCTCAGGCTCGGGGGCGCCCAGGTCGCGCTCCCGGCCGCCGAGCGTAGCCCAGAAGGCTGGACGTCGGTGGACACGGCCTGGGCCGACGGCGATTTCCTCTATCTCACGAGCGGCACCAAGCTGATCCGCTACACCCTCGTCCACGACGCGACCGACCCCGACGTGGTCACCATCCCCGGCGTGGTCACCATCCCCGACGTGATCGACGCGGGCTATCCGCAGACCCTGCCCCGCGCGCTTACCGCCGTCTTCCGCGGCTTCGCGATCAGCGGCGACCTGTACGCCAGGGTGGGCGACTGGGTGTTCCGGCCGATCGCCGGGAACTGGGGCGACCTGCCCGAAGTGATCACCGGGGCGATGGAGACCAAGACGGGCGTCATCCTCTTCAACGACACCCAATACGCGGTGTATCCCAAGAGCGCCGCCATCGACCGGCCGTACGAGTTCACCGAGCTGCCGCACGACATCGTCCGGCTCACCACCAGCACGGCGTACAAGCTGAACCAGCGGCTGCTGGCCGGGGGAGTGCCGGCGCTGCTCGACACCTCCACGCAGGAGACCGACGAGCTGCCGGCGTTCGACACCGAGATCTCCGACGCGACCACGATTCGGGTCCACCTGAATCGGGTCAAGCCCGAGTGGCTGCCCGGACGCTCGCACCTGGACTTCACCAGCGCGAACGGCTGCTACTACTGGGAGATCTTCTGTCACGCACCGCTGCTGATCGCCCAGGCGCTCAACGCCGCGCAGCGGTTCGAGGAGGCGCGAGCCTGGTATGAGTTCATCTTCGACCCGACCCGGCCAGGCCAGCCCTGGCGGTTCCTGCCGTTCCTCGGCGCCGACCCGGACGCGCTGGCCGACGCGCTCCGTGCGTACGGCAATCCGGCGCTGAGCGACGCGATCACCCTGCTCGAATCGGTCGCGCCGGTCTTCAACGGCACCGCCGACCTGACCGACAAGGACCGCGCCGCCCTGGCCACCCTGCCCGAGCTGGGCTCGTACGAGGAGCTCGCCATCGCCGCCGACCTTCCCCGGGTCTACGACGTGACCGGGGACCGGGTCAGCCTCCGGCAGGCGTACCGGGACGACCCGTTCGACCCGCACGCGATAGCGGCGCTCCGGCCGGTCGCCTACCGGCGAGCCGTCGTCACCGGCTACATCGACAACCTGCTCGACTGGGGTGACATGCTGTATCGGCAGTACACGCCGGAGAGCGTCGACGAAGCCAGGATGCTGTACATCTTCGCCTACGACCTGCTCGGCCGCCGCCCTGAAGACCTCGGCCCGCTGCCGCTGCCGGCCACCCTGACCTTCGCCGAGCTCGACCAGGTCACCGGTGAGGACGAGCTGTTCGGCGAACTGGCACGGGTGCAGGCGAGCGTCAACGACGCCTACTTCTACGCGCCGGTCAACGGCACGCTGCTCGGTTACTGGGATCTGGTCGCCGACCGGCTCACCAAGATCAGGGCCTCGATGGACATCATGGGCGTCAGCCGGCCCCTGCCGCTGTTCGCCCCGCCCATCGACCCGATGGTGCTCGTCGGTGCGGTCGCGCCCAACGGGCAGGCGGAGCTCACGGCGAGCACGACCGCCGAGGTCCCGCAGCACCGCTTCGCCTACCTCTACCGGCGGGCGCAGGAGCTCACCGACCGCGCCACCCAGCTCGGCTCGAGCCTGCTCGACGCGCTGGACCGGTGTGACGCCGAGGCACTCGGCCTGCTGCAGAACCAGCAGGAGGCGGCCGTGCTCGACCTCACCCGCGCGGTCAAGCAGGCGCAGGTCACCGCGGCCACCGAGAACGTCGCGGCGCTTCGCACAGGGCTCGCCGGCGCCCGGGGACGGGCCGCTTACTATCAGCACCAGATCGAGACGGGCATCTCCGCGCTCCAGGGAGCCCAGCTCACCATGATGGCCGCCGCGGCCGCCGCCCACATGACCTCCAGCGGCCTGAAGATCGCGGCCGCCATCGGGCACGACGTTCCCGAGGTCCACATCGGTCCGTTCATCCTCGGCGTCTCCGCCGGCGGCGACGAGATCGGCGACTCGCTGGACAGCACCGCCGAAGTCGCCGAGTCGCTCGGAGAGGGGCTGTCGGTCCTCGGGGAGCTCCTCGGCGTACGGGCCGAGCAGGAGAGGTCCATGCAGGACAACCAGCTCCAGCTCGCCATCGCCCAGAGCGAAGCCGATCAGATCGAGCACCAGATCACGGCCGCCGAGGCCGAGCTCACCATCGCCGAGCGTGAGCTCGTCATCCTCGACCGGCAGATCGCCGGGCAGCAGACGGTGAACGCGTTCCTCCGCGACAAGTTCACCAGCACCGACCTCTACCAATGGATGTCCGGCCGGCTCGCCGGGCTGTATTTCCAGACGTACGGCATGGCCGTCGACACGGCCCGCGCCGCCGAACGCGCCTACCAGTACGAACGCGGCGCGACCGACACCGTGATCACGTCGGCGCACTGGGACACCCGGCGCAAGGGCCTGCTCGCCGGCCAGTCGCTCGCCTTCGACCTCGACCGGCTGGGCCAGGCCTACACGGCGCAGAACGCCAGGCGGCTGGAGATCACCCGGCAGATCTCCCTGCTGGAACTCGACCCGGTCGCGCTGCTCACCCTGCGTAGGACGGGCAGCTGCCAGTTCGCACTAAGTGAGGAGTTCTTCGACCACGACTTCCCCGGCCACTACCGCCGCCAGATCCGCACCCTCGGGATCACCTTCGTCAGCACGGACGGCACGGCCCTGCCGGTCAACGCCATGCTCAGCCAGGTATCGCACCAGACCGTGCTGAGCGCCGACCCCAAGGCCGTCCAATATCTGCTCACGCCGACCGGCGCCCCGCCCACGTCGGTGCGGAGCGACTGGCGGACCGGGCGCGAGATCGCCCTGTCGCAGCCGCCGGAGGGCTACGAGAACAACGGTCTGTTCGAGCTGCGTTACGACGACGACCGCTATCTGCCCTTCGAGGGCACGGGCGCCGTCTCCACCTGGCGCCTCACCCTGCCCGGCCTGCGCTCCGCCGACCGCCCGGCCGAGCTGTACGACGCCAAGATCACCCTCAGGTACGACGCCGACAACGGCGGCGACACCTTCGCCGCGAGCGTCAAGGGCCTGCTCCAGCCGTACGACACGGCCCGCTTCATCGACGTGACGGCCGAGTTCCCCGACGAGTGGGCGGAGTTCACCGGCACCCTCACCCTCCGCGTGACCCAGGACATGCTGCCCGACCTGCACACCCCGCAGATCACCGGGATCTACGCCGCCTACGACCTCGCCGCGCCCGGCACGGCCCGGTTCTCACTCGGCGGCACCGCGCTCGCCGACGGCCGCCTGGTGCCCACTCCCGGCCTGTCCATCACCGACCCGCTCCGCCTGACCTTCTCCGGCGACCGCTCCGACCTGCTCGGCCTCAAGCTCGCCCTCCGCTACCGAGCCAACTGACAGGGGACCGACGAAGCCCATGAAGCGAACAACCACCGCCAGCCCGCCGAAGTCGCCCAAAAAGCCGAACAACGGTAGGCCCGCCAACGCCGGCCGATCGGTCATGGACATGCTCGCCCGTAGAACAGGCGGCCACGCGATTCCAACGGCGCAGGAAATCGCGGACCTGCTCGGTGAAGCGAGCGATGGGCGTGACCTGAAGGCATGGAAAAATCTGCCCGCGACGATCGAATGGCCGGAGCTCGCCAAAGCCCTCGCGATGCTGCGAGAGGGCCAAAAAGAGACCGGCCCATTCGACAGGCTCGTCAGACGGTACGTCACGGAAAAGCAGCTCAACTATTCGGACTACTCGGACGCCATGTTCGCGCTACTGGAGCAAAAGGCGTCCAACACCTCGCCTCCCCAGCCCTCCGTCACTGTTTCGAACAACACGCGGCAACCCGGTGCCGGCCAGGCTGAGCCCGCCGCGCGAACCGTGGTGAACGTCGCCGCGACCGATGCGTCACCGTCTGATTCCCGGCAGTCGCCGTCCTTGCCGTCACCCCGGCCGGGCGAGTCGGCGTACGTGACGAAAATCCGCAACATCCTGCAGGACGCGCCGCCTGGTACGTTGTCGGGCCCGGACGAAGTGCTTCTCCGCACGCTGATCACTCCGCTTCCCGCACGGGTGAAACCGGACCTGGACGGCGAGGGTCAGGAAGAGGGCGCCGACGCCCACCTCGAGGAGGTGCCCGACGCCGATAAGGCGCGTAAGGTCCAGGACGTCATGCGGCTCCTTCATTTGATCGAGGTGCCGGAGCCGGCGCCGGAGCCGGCCGAATCGCTGGTCACTCTCTGGAATGGCACGGTGATCGACCTCGACGCGTTAAGCGCACGTGTGGCCAAAATGAATGACGCCGAATACGCCGAGTTCAGGAAAGGTCTCGAAGCCGAGGCGGACCGTGTCGAACCCGGCTGGCGCAAGGATCCTGAGCCGGTGCCCGTCGCCCAGGACGGGAACAGCCCTACGGTCACCAAACGCACCGTGACCAACGTCGCCTCAGGAGGACCTCCGCCCGTCCCTCCGCTGGACTTGTCCACCCTCACTGATCCGGCCAAAGCTCAGAAACCCGCTGACGAAATCAATATCCTGGACTCGCCCATATCGGTCCCCGGCGAAGACCCTCAGACGGATTCGGAGAAATCGCCGGCCAAGGCCGATGGACAGCCCAGGAATGTCCCTGGGCAGGTGCCTGAGAACAAGGCGATGGGCGCCGATTCCGTCGCCAGGCCGAGTGACGAGCCGCCGGCCGGTGAGCCGCAACAGACGCCGCCCGCCGATGAGCCCGGCTCCGTGCCGCCGGTCACCTCCCAGCCGGTCGCGGCGCAGAGCCCGAGCCCGGAGATAACGCGGCTGATGGCGAAGCTCGCCGGTAGCCGGTCGAGCCACTACACAACGCTCGGCGCGCTGAATGGGAGCAATGCGGCTCTTCCGCCATTCCGGCAACGGTTATGGGCCCAAACAGCGGGCGCGCTCGCCAAATTCGAGACGACGCTGCTCAACACGCCACCGGTCGAGCACCTGCCGGACCCCGAACCCCCAGAGATCGTCGAGCTCCTCATCGCCCATCTGATCACCATCGGGCCCGAGCATCTGGCGCCTGACGCGCTGGCGCAGAAGACGGCGAACCTGAAGCAGGAGATCGGCCGGACTCTGAGCCAGATCTACAACAGGCGGCTCCCGGAGGACGCCTTCGAGGCCTTGTGGGCCGGTCTCTGGCAGGGAACCGACACGCTGCGGACCGGCCTGACCCAATACACGAAGCTGATGGGGGCGATCAGAGCCGCCGCCGGGGGGCCCATGGCGAAAATGGGGGACGCGGCGCGAGCCAGAATGATCGCGCTGGTGGGTGGCGGCAAGGTGCACTCTCTTCAGGATCTCAACAACGGCTGCGTCGAGCTGGCCGAGTCGACTCGGGCCCATCTCAAGGCGCTACGGCCCGCGCCGCTCGGGCCCCAATGGGCGACGAACTGGTTGGGCGCCTTGCAAAAAGACGGATTCGAAATCAGCATCGGGGATGGCAAAACGAATCTGGGCGATGTCATAAAAGGGATGAATGAGACGAATCCAGCCTTCAAGATGGGCTATGAATATCAGGTCTTCAAAACACTCGAAGCCCGGTCGAGCTACACCCTGATCAAGGTCGAGGACCCATACGAAGGAAATCGCAGGGCGGATTCCCTCGAAGTCGTCAAGGTCGAGAAGGACGGCACGCTCGTCAAGCGCTTCCGTGAATACAAGTACTATGATGTCAATTCGAATCCCAAGAAGGATGAGAAACCCAGGAAGACGTTCCGGCGGCAGCTCGAAGGATATGCCGACGTCCTGGACAAGGACCGCGGCCGCGACCTCGAGTACGTCTTCAAGAGCCAACCGCCGAAATGGGCCATGGACGATCTCAAGGAGTATGCTCCCCGGTTCGGAGGCAGACTCTGGGTCAGCGGTGGCGAACTGGAACTGGAGAAGGTCGAAGTCACGCCGACCGCCCGGAGATACGGCCCCATGGGGAAAACTCCGGTCACTTCTCAGTTCGTCGCGCCCGTCGTCCAGGGCAATCCGGACGCCAAGCAGTTCAACGCCCCTGCCAAGTCGCTCCACACGGGCACGACGTTCAACCAGGCTCCCAATCTGTTCAATGCGAGCACGACACAGTTCAACGCGGGCAGGGGAGCGATCATCAGGATCAACAATGCGGGGCCGCCGCAAGGCTCGTCGGTGCAGCGCAAGCCAATGCCGGCTCCGCAGCAGCACATACAAGCGCAGGGCCCGCCCTCGCGTGGATCCGGTGGGCCGCCCGCCATCGTGCCGCCTTTCTCCGGTGCCGGGCGTGGAGGTCCGCCTGCCAAGAAGAAATGAGATCGGCCGGTGGCTCGCAGGGGGTGCGGGCCACCGGCCGGGTGTGCGCTCAGATGTGCTTGGCGCGGGTGGTGTATTTCAGGCCGGCGCTGACCTTCGTCAGGGCGGACAGGTCGACGCCGGCGGCTTGGATGATGGCCTGGCTGACGGTGAGGGTCCAGGCGGTGGCGACGCCGCGGCCCCAGAAGCCGGTGCGGCGGTCTCGGCGTGCTCGGGCGTGCTCAGGCGTGGCGGGAACGCCAGGTGGCGGCGTCCAGGCGGTAGAGCACATGGCGGCGCAGCGGGCTGCCCTCATCGATGCGCGGGTGGTCGAAGTCGTCGGCGGGATCGCACGTCATGCCCAGGCGCCGCATGACGGCCTGGGAGCGGAGGTTGGTGGTCGCCGTCATGGAGACCACCTGGTCCAGCCCGGCCCGGCCGAAGGCGTGCCCGAGGCTCGCCGTCGCCGCCTCGGTGGCGTAGCCGTGCCCCCAGGCCGAGCGGCGCAGGCGCCAGCCGACCTCGACCGACGGGGTGAAGTGCGCCTGGAAGGTCAGCGGCGCCAGGCCGGTGAACCCGATGAACTCCCCGCTGCGGGCGACCTCCACCGCCCAGAGCCCGAAGCCGTGCTCCTCCATGAGGGTCATGATGCGCCCGGCCAGCGCGTCGCTCTCCTGCCGGGTCAGCGGGGCGGGGAAGTGCTCCATCACCTCCGGATCGGCGTTGAGCTCGGCGAAAGGCCGCAGATCGTCCTCGCGCCAGCGCCGCAGGATGAGCCGTCCGGTCGTCAGCATGATCTCCATTGTGGCGCACGCGCTCGGGGACCCCCGCGCCCCGCGGGCCCTGGTCACCCACCGGCCGCCCACCGGCGGACGGCCCGCCACGAGCGGGGGGTTCAGGGGTCCCCCTGGGAGCGCCCTGTGAGGGGGCGGGGTTCGGCCACGCTGACCTCGCGGGTGTCACGAGTGTGCTTAACTGTAAGCAGCCGATGTGGTTTGTGTCCCCCGGGCCGCAATTACCGCCTTCACGGAATACCGTTCGGCTGGAGCCGTGTTGTGCATCTCGCCGAGGAGGCGACCGCCACATCGGCCTAACAACGAAGCGCCCCGCAGGCACGCCTTGCGGGGCGCTTCGTTGTACCGCGATGTAACAGTTTGTGGGCGGGCGTAACACAAAGTTGCCCGTATGAGTCGTATGGTGGGCCTTGGTCGTCCGCACACCGGGAGAGTCCGTGCTCTATCGCCTCACGAAGATCATCAGCAGTCCCGTCCTGCGCCTGCTGTGGCGCCCCAAGGTGATCGGGGCCGAGCACGTCCCCTCGGCGGGGGCCGCCATCCTGGCCTCCAACCACCTGTCCATCCTGGACTCGGTGTTCCTGCCGCTCATGCTGCCCCGGAAGGTGACCTTCGTCGCCAAGAACGAGTACTTCACCGGCAACCGCCTGATGGCCACCTACATGCGGGCCACCGGGCAGGTCGCCATCGACAGAGAGAGCGCCGCCGCGGCGCAGACCATGCTGGACGCGGCCGTGCAGGTGCTCAAGGCCGGCGAGCTGTTCGGCATCTACCCCGAGGGCACCCGCTCCCCCGACGGCAGGCTCTACCGGGGCAAGATCGGCGTCGCATGGCTCGCGCTCACCACGGGGGCCCCGGTCATCCCGGTCGCCATGGTCAACACCGAGCGCGTGCTGCCTCCGGGGGCCTCGGTGCCGCGCCTGGCCAAGATCGGCGTGCGCATGGGCGAGCCGATGAGCTTCACCGGCGACCCCGCCCGCGCCAGGGACCGCCGGGCGGTCACCGACGAGGTGATGGCGGCCATCCAGCGCCTGTCGGGCCAGGAGTACGTGCCCGCCTACGCCGCGAGCCTCAAGGAGCAGGCCAGGCGGGCCGCCTGAGGACCGCCCGAGGGGGGCTTGAGGAGGCCGCCTGAGGGCACCGCTTTCCGGCCGCTTCCCGGCGAAGCGGCGGGCGCCGCCGACCGGTCGCGCTAGGCTCGTGGCGACGTCCAGACACCGGGGGGTAAGGCGTGCCGCGCGGCCGTACCATCGCGATCACCTCCGCCGTCACCGTGCTGGCGGTCGGAGCCGCCGCCGGCGGCGCCTACTACGTGCTGCACACCAGGGGCAGCGCCGAGCAGACCGCGGGCCACTTCGCCGCGGCCTGGTCACGGGGCGACCTGGCGGCCATGAAGGCCGACCTCGCCTCCCCGGCGCCCGGCTTCGAGGCGGCCTACGCCGAACCCGCCGACCGGCTCGGGGCCGAGAAGGTCGCGGTGCGTCTCGGCACGGTCACCCCGGCGGGCGACGGCCGCGCCAAGGCCGCCTACACCGCCACCATGACGCTGAAGAACATCGGCGACTGGACCTACACCGGCTCACTGGACCTGATGGTAAAGGACCACCACTGGAAGGTCGCCTGGACCCCGGCGGCCGTCCACCCGGCGCTGACCGGCTCCACCCACCTGGCGCTGAAGACCACCTGGCCCGGGCGCGCCGCCGTCGAGGACGCCTCGGGCGGCCGCATCGACACCGGCGACGCCGGCGGGTCGGTTCAGCAGCTGGTCGGCTACCTGGACAAGGCCACCGCCAAGGACGTCGCCAAGCTCGGCTCCTCCTACAAGCCGGGCGACGCGATCGGCCGCGGCGGCCTGCAGGAGACCTTCCAGAAGCGGCTCGCCGGGGTGCCGACCACGATCATCACCACGGTCGACGGGTCCAAGAAGACCGTCCAGACGCTGAAGACCATCGACGGCTCGCCGGGTTCGCCCGTGCGCACCAGCCTCGACCCGGCCGCGCAGAAGGCCGCCGTCGCGGCCGTGCGCGACCTGGACAAGCCCGCCTCGCTGGTCGCGATCAGGCCCGCGACCGGCGAGATCCTCGCGGTGGTCAACAACCGCGGCGGGTTCAACCGCGCCCTGGACGGGCGCTACCCACCCGGGTCCACCTTCAAGACCGTCACCGCCGCCGGGCTGCTGGCCGAGGGCCTCACCCCCGGCCAGAAGGTCACCTGCCCCGAGAAGGCCACCGTCGGCGGGCTGGCGATCCGCAACTCCGACCACGAGGCGTTCGGCTCGCTCACCTTCCTCGACTCCTACGCCCACTCCTGCAACACCACCTTCGCCCCGCTCGCCGCCCGGCACCTGGGCGGCGGCAAGCTGTACCAGGTGGCCTCCGAGATGGGCTTCAACCAGCCGCTGTCCATCGGCGTCCCGGCGGCCAAGGGCAGCATGCCGGCGCCGACCGGCGACGCCGACCTGGCCGCCGAGTCCTTCGGGCAGGGCCGCATCACCGCCAGCCCGCTGGTGATGGCGACGGTCGCCGCCGCGGTTGCCGACGGCACCTGGCGCCCGCCGACCCTGGTGCCCTCGATCAAGCAGAAGCTGCAGCCCCGTCCGCTGCCCGAGACGGTGACCGGGCCGCTGCGCACCATGATGGCGGCCGTGGTCGGCAAGGGCACCGCCAAGAGGGCCGGGCTGCCCAAGGGCACGGCGGGCAAGACCGGCACCGCCGAGTTCGGCACCGGGCCGAAGCTGGACTCCCACGCGTGGTTCATCGGCTTCCGCGGCGAGGTGGCGTTCGCCGTGGTGGTGGAGGCCGGCGGCATGGGCGGCGAGGTGGCCGCCCCGGTGGCCGCCCGCTTCCTGCGCGGCCTGCCGGGCTGAGGGTCACCGGGACCGCGAAAAGCCATCCCCGCGGCCTCGGGGATGGCGGGGTCACATCGGCAGGGCCGCCGCGTCGTGGCGGAACACCATGATCAGCAAAGTCGCGATCAACGTGGCGATCAGCAGCCAGCTCACGAGGATGATGATGGTCGAGCGGCTGGGACGGCGCCGGCCGCGGTGGGCGCGCTTGGTCCGCTGGCTCTCCCGGCGCTCGACACGCTCGTTGAACGACTCGAGCCGGGCGGCGAGTCGCGGGTCCTCGTCGGTGAGGTAACTCTCGATCTGGGCAAGCATTCGCTCCTCGTCCTGCGACCAGGCCATGCCGCACCTCCCGGCGACGCAAGCGGTGTGCCGACGTTCTGCCCAACGACGAAGATCTTTAGCCGTTTCGATGCCTCCTTTTTGCCGTCAGTTTGGCGCGGTTGCGATCACCTTCGAAACCCTGTTCTAATCAGGGTCATGCGCTGGGACAACCTGCGCCTGACCGACGCCGGCCAGGGCGCCTCCGAGGCGCCGCTGTTCGCCCGCGGCGCCGTCGCCAGAACCTTCGACACCCCCGAGTTCCGTGGCATGACCTTCTATGAGATCCATGCCCGCTCGATCGTCAACCGGGTGCCCGCGGCGTCCCAGGTTCCCTTCCAGTGGACGGTCAATCCCTACCGCGGCTGCTCGCACGCCTGCGTCTACTGCTTCGCGCGCAAGACCCACACCTACCTCGACCTCGATTCCGGCCGCGACTTCGACTCCAAGATCGTGGTGAAGGTCAACGCCGCCGAGTTGCTGCGCAAAGAGCTCGCGGCGCCGCGCTGGGGCGGGCAGCCCATCGCCATGGGCACCAACGTCGACTGCTACCAGCGGGCCGAGGGCCGCTATCGCCTGATGCCGGGCATCCTGGCCGCGCTGCGCGACGCGCGCAACCCCTTCTCCGTCCTGACCAAGGGCTCGCTGATCCTGCGCGACCTCGACCTGCTGGCCGAGGCCGCGCAGGTGACCGAGGTGTCCACCGCCCTGTCCATCGGCTCGGTGGACGACGAGCTGTGGCGCTCGGTCGAGCCGGGGACGCCCCGCCCGGCCGCCCGGCTGGAGGTCTGCGCCGCCCTCACCTCTCGCGGTCTGTCCTGCGGCGTGCTGATGGCGCCGATCCTGCCCTACCTGAGCGACTCGCCGCGGCGGCTCGCCCGCACGGTCGAGCTGATCGCGCAGGCGGGCGCCACCGACATCGTGCCGATCGTGCTGCACCTGCGGCCGGGCGCGCGCGAGTGGTTCCTCGGCTGGCTCGGCCGCGAGCATCCCCGCCTGGTCCCCCGCTACCTCGAGCTGTACGGCCGCGGCGCCTACGCGCCGCAGGCCTACCGGTCGCGGGTCGTCCAGCAGGTGCGCGAGCTGGCCGAGCGGGCCGGGGTGGGCCGCGCGCCCCGGGCCGGCAACGGCGGCGTCCGGCTCCCGGTCCCGGCGACCCCGGCGGCGGCCGGCCCCGAACAGCTCTCCCTGCTCTGAGGCACGCGGCGATCCGTCCCTCTGGCGACCTATATGGGTGATTGTCTCCGCCGTTGGGTATTTAACGCGCGGGATGCGTCGAATATCACGCATTCACCATAAAAGCCATGAGACACAGGGGGGAACCATGGCAGGAGCGGCGCGGAAGAAGTCCAACAAGGCCGCCGGAAAGGCCAAGAAGGCGGCCATCAAGGCCACGCGCGAGATGAAGCAGAACAAACGCGAGGAAGAGGACCGACGCGAGACCGGTCCCGACGAGGCCCGGTGACCCGCGCGGCGCCTCCCGCCAGGATGAAGCTCACGCTCGGGGCATTCCGGGCGCCCAGGTGAGCGGCGTGGTCAGGCACCCGTTGCGCGTCGCCGCGCCGGTGGGCGCGCCCTCCGGTCACGCCCGGCGGGCGGTGCGCGGCCCGGTCCGGCGCCGGGGACCGGCATCGGACAGCATCGCCGGCGGTCTCGACGCGGCGGCCCCGGGTGCCTGATCATGGGAGGCCCACCCGAACGCGAGGATCCATGTCCGTGTACGTGCGCTTCCCCACCCTCTTCGGCGAGGTGGTCGTCTTCGCCGCCGAAGACGACCTGTGGATGGTGTCCGCCGGCGGAGGCAGGGCCTTCCGCCTGACCGCGGGCGTCGCCGAGGCCGGCTATCCCCGCTTCTCCCCCGACGGCTCCCGGCTCGCCTTCGTGGGCCGGGAGGAGGGCCCCGAAGAGGTGTACGTCATGCCGGCCGACGGCGGGACCGCCCGGCGGATGACCTACGACGGGGCGCTGTGCACGGTCACCGGGTGGGACCCCTCCGGCGCGATCATCTACGCCAGCGACGACGGCCAGCCCTTCGACCGCCGCAAGTGGCTGCACCGGGTCGACGCCGACGGGGTCTCCCAGCGCCTGCCCTACGGGCCGGCCAACTCCATCTCCTACGGCCCCGGCGGCGCCATCGTGCTCGGCCGCAACACCGCCGACCCGGCGCGATGGAAGCGCTACCGCGGCGGCACGGTCGGCGACCTGTGGATCGACCGCGAGGGCGAGGGCGTGTTCACCCGCCTGATCTCCCTGGCGGGCAACCTGGCCTCGCCGTGCTGGGCGGGCGAGCGGGTGTACTTCCTGTCCGACCACGAGGGCATCGGCAACGTCTACTCCTGCACGCCCGCCGGGCAGGACCTGCGGCGGCACACCGACCACGGCGACTACTACGCCCGCAACCTGTCCGGCGACGGCGACCGGCTGGTCTACCACGCGGGGGCCGAGCTCTATCTGCTGGATCCGGGCGAGGGCGAGTCGCGCCGCGTGGAGGTGCGGCTGGGCAGCTCGCGCACCCAGCGCAACCGCCGGTTCGTCTCGGCCGCCTCCTACCTCGACAGCGCCCGCCTGTCCCCCGACGGCGGCGGGCTGGCGGTCACCACGCGCGGCAAGGCGTACTCCTTCGGCGGCTGGGAGGGGCCGGTGCGCCAGCACGGCGAGCCGGACGGCGTGCGCTACCGCCTGCTGACCTGGCTGGAGGACGGCAGGCGCCTGGTGGCGGCGGCCAGCGACGACGGCGACCGCGAGGTGCTGGTCGTGCTGACCGCCGACGGCAGCGCCGCCCCGGTGCGGCTGACGGAGCTGGACACCGGCCGGGCCATCGGCCTTGAGGTGTCACCGGCCGCCGACAAGATCGCGGTGACCAACCATCGCAACGAGCTGCTGATCGTCGAGCTGCCCTCCGCCGGGGACGGCGCGGACGTCCCCCGCCCGGCGGCGGAGGAGCCCGCGCCGGCCGCGCCCGCCACGGCGGACGCCTCCGACGCGACCGGTGCTCAGGACGGCACGCCCGCACCCGGCACGTCCGCACCCGCGGCGCCCGCGCCCGGCGACCCCGCGCCCGGCGACCCCGCGTCCGGCACTCCGGTGTCCGGCGCGGTGGTGTCCGGCGCGGTGGTGTCCGGGGAGGGCCTGACCGTCGGCCTGGGCGCGGTGGCCGAGGACGCGGCCGGCGCGGCGGCCGGGCCCGGCGTCCCGGCGGCGCCCGGCCAGGACGCCGCTCCCGGTGCGGCGACCGGCGGGGAGGCGGGCGGTGAGGCGGGCGGGGAGGCGGCCACGCCGGGGCAGGCCGCGCAGGCACCAGGGCACCCGGCCCCCACGTCCCCGCAACCGGCACGGCAGGGTCAGGCGCCGCCCGCCTCCACCGGATCCGGCGCGCCCGCACCGGCCGAGCCCGACGGGGCGAGGATGACCGTCGTCGACAGCAGCCGGTTCGGGCGCATCGAGGACGCCGTCTGGTCCTCCGACGGCCACTGGCTCGCCTACACCTTCCCCGACACCGCGCAGACCACGGCCATCAAGCTGTGCCGGGTGGACACCGGCGAGACCTACCGCGCCACCCGGCCCGTGCTGCGCGACAGCAGGCCCGCCTTCGACCCCGAGGGCCGCTACCTGTACTTCATCGGCCAGCGCGTCTTCAACCCCGTCTACGACTCCCTGCAGTTCGACCTGGGGTTCCCGCAGGGCACCCGCCCGTACGCGGTCACGCTGCGCTCCGACGTCGGCTCCCCGTTCGTACCCGAACCCCGTCCGCTGTCGGGCGACGCCTCCGCCGCCAAGGACGCCGCCAAGGACGCCGCCAAGAACGCCGCCAAGAACGCGGCCACCCGCGAGAACGAGCCGGCCGCGCACCCGGGCTCCGGCGAGGCGAGCGGCCCGGTCACCGGCGACCGTGGCGCCTCCGCGCCCGACGGGAAAGACGACGACCGAGACGACCGAGACGACCAGGACGACGACGAGGAGGAGCCGCTGGAGATCGAGCTGGAGGGCATCGAGCGGCGGGTCATGGCCTTCCCGGTGCCCGAGGGCCGCTACGACCGTGTGGCCGGCACCAAGGACAAGGTGCTGTTCACCTGCTTCCCCGTGGAGGGCAGCCGCGGCGACGAGTTCGCCCCCGAGCCGGCCTCCGGCACGCTGCAGGCCTACGACCTCATCAAGCACAAGTGCGACACCCTGGTCTCCGGCGTCGGCGACTTCCGCCTGGGCCAGGACGGCACGACGCTGCTCTACCGCTCGCGGGGACGGCTCCGGGTGGTCAAGGCCGGCGAGGCGCCGCCGGACGACGACGCTCCGGGCCGGGCGTCGGGATGGATCGACCTGGACCGGGTCAAGGTGTCGGTCTGCCCGGAGGCCGAGTGGCGGCAGATGTTCCGCGAGGCGTGGCGGCTGCAGCGGGAGAACTTCTGGGTGCAGGACATGGCCGGCATCGACTGGGACGACGTCTACGAGCGCTACCTGCCGCTGGTCGACCGGGTCGGCACCCGCGGGGAGTTCTCCGACCTGCTGTGGGAGCTGCTCGGCGAGCTCGGCACCTCCCACGCCTACGAGAGCGGCGGGGAGTACCGGCCCCGCCCGCACTACTGGCAGGGCAAACTCGGCGTCGACTGGTCCTACGCCGACGGGGTGCACACGATCGCGCGCATCGTCGCCGGCGACCCGTGGGACCCCGAGGCCACCTCGCCGCTCAACCGTCCCGGCCTGGACGTGCGCCCCGGCGACGCGGTGCTGGCGATCAACGGCCAGCCGGTGGGGGCGGCGGCGGGCCCGGCCCGGCTGCTGGTCAACCAGGCCGACCAGGAGGTCGAGCTGACGGTCAGGCGCGGCGACGGGCCACCGAGGACGGTGACCGTCAAGGCGATCTCCGACGAACAGCCGGCCCGCTACCGCGACTGGGTGGAGGCCAACCGCGCCCGCACCCACGAGCGCACCGGCGGTCGCGTCGGCTACCTGCACATTCCCGACATGGGCCCCGACGGCTACGCCGAGTTCCACCGCGGATTCCTGGCCGAGTACGACCGCGAGGGGCTGGTGGTGGACGTCCGGTTCAACGGCGGCGGCCACGTCTCGGGGCTGCTGCTGCAGAAGCTCGCCCGGCGCCGTCTGGGGTACGACTTCCCGCGCTGGGGCGTGCCGGAACCCTATCCGGCCGAGTCACCGCGCGGCCCGCTGGTCGCGGTCACCAACGAGTGGGCCGGGTCGGACGGCGACATCTTCAGTCACACCTTCAAGCTGCTCGGGCTCGGCCCGCTGATCGGCAAGCGCACCTGGGGCGGGGTGATCGGCATCTGGCCGCGCCACCGGCTGGCCGACGGCACGGTGACCACCCAGCCGGAGTTCTCCTTCGCCTTCGACGACGTCGGCTGGCGGGTGGAGAACTACGGCACCGATCCCGACATCGAGGTGGACATCACCCCGCAGGACTACGCGCGGGGCCTCGACACCCAACTCGAGCGGGCGATCGACGTCGCGCTGGAGCGCCTGGCCCAGTACCCGCCGCACACCCCCAACCCCGCCGACCGCCCCCGCCTGGGCGCCCCCCTGCTCCCCCCGCGCGCGTAGACCCCGGCCCCCCCGCACGCATGGACCCCGGCCCCCCCGCACGCATGGACCCGGCGGGCGCCGGGCCGCGGCCCATCGTGACCGGCGGGGCGCGGCCCGGCGTCCGCACCGCCCGCCCGTCCCTGCGAAAGTTTCATCACCGGGCGGATCGCGGACGGTGCGGCCCGGCATGGTCAGGGCCGGTGAGGTCGCTGCGGCTGGAGGAAGCGGCGGGGGTGCGCGGGCTCGCGCCCTTGACGGGGCCCCTGGGGTGCTGTGTGATGCGGGCCACACCCCCTCGGGTCACCTGAATAAGAGGCACTCCGGCTCGCCGATAGTTGTTAACGCTAACAATGACCTGGCGATGACGCGCGCCGGACACCTCTCATTCGCGGTGAAAGTGGACGGATCAGCCTTCCATCTGGTGTTAGCGCTAACACGCAAGCGAGAGAGGTCCTCATGCTTCTGCGAAACCTGAGAAAGGCCGCCGTGACAGGCGCCGGCGTACTGCTCGCCGTCGCCGGCCTGGTGGGCTCCGGCACCGCCCAGGCCGCGACGTCGCAGCCGTGTGACATCTACGCCTCGGGCGGCACGCCGTGCGTGGCGGCGCACAGCACGACCCGAGCCCTATACGGCGCCTACAGCGGCCCGCTGTACCAGGTGCGCCGATCCTCCGACAACACCACGCGGGACGTCGCCCCGCTCAGCGCGGGGGGTGTGGCCAACGCCGCCACGCAGGACGCGTTCTGCTCCGGCACGACCTGCCTGATCACCATCATCTACGACCAGACAGGACGGGGTAACCACCTCACCCAGGCGCCTCCCGGCGGGTTCTCCGGCCCGGCCGCCGGCGGGTACGACAACCTGGCCAACGCCACCGCCGCGCCGGTCACGGTGGGCGGGCAGAAGGCGTACGGCGTCTACGTCAACCCGGGCACCGGCTACCGCAACAACCGGACCTCGGGCATCGCGACCGGCGACCAGCCGGAGGGGATGTACGCGATCTTCGATGGGACGCACTACAACGGTGGTTGCTGTTTCGACTACGGCAACGCCGAGACCAACAGCCGCGACAACGGCAACGGCACGATGGAGGCCATCTACTTCGGCAACATCAAGGTGTGGGGCTACGGCGCGGGCAACGGGCCGTGGATCATGGCCGACCTGGAGAACGGCCTGTTCTCCGGGGTGAACCAGCACTACAACGCCGGTGACCCCAGCATCAGCCACCGGTTCCTGACCGCGATCGTCAAGGGCGAGCCGAACCACTGGGCCATCCGCGGCGGCAACGCCCAGTCGGGCAGTCTGTCCACCTTCTACAACGGGGTGCGGCCGAACGTGTCGGGCTACAACCCGATGAAGAAGGAAGGGGCCATCATCCTGGGCATCGGCGGCGACAACAGCATCGGCGCCGCCGGCACCTTCTACGAGGGCGTGATGACCTCCGGCTATCCCTCCGACGCCACCGAGAACGCCGTCCAGGCCAACATCACCGCCGCCGGGTACGCGGTGTCGGGCGGCGGCAACCCGCAGCAGGGCGTCCAGATCGTGGGCGGCCAGTCGGGCCGGTGCGTCGACGTGCCGAACTCCAGCACCACCAACGGCACCCAGGTGCAGATCTGGGACTGCGGGAGCGGCACCAACCAGCGCTGGACCTCCACCTCGGGCAAGCAACTGCAGGTGTACGGCAACAAGTGCCTGGACGCCAACGGGCAGGGCACCGCCAACGGCACCCAGGTGATCATCTGGGACTGCAACAACCAGACCAACCAGCAGTGGAACGTCAACTCCAACGGCACCATCACCGGGGTGCAGTCCGGGCTGTGCCTGGACGCCAACGCGGCGGCCACGGCCAACGGCACCAAACTCATCCTCTGGGCCTGCAACGGCGGATCCAACCAGCAGTGGAGCCTGCGGAGCTGACGCCTCAGCGGTGAGAGCCGCCCTCAAGAGGAACCCCGGCCGGACGCCGTCCCGTGGCGCCCGGCCGGTGCGGCGAAGGCGGCGGCTCCCCCGCCTTCCCAGGCACGGCCCAGGGAGGGCGACGGCGGCGGACGGGCACGGAGGTCCCGGCCCCTCGTCGCCGGGTTCGTGCGGTGTCCACGGTGTTCACCCGCGTACCCAGGCCATCTTCTTTACAATGTAGATCACAGGAAGTCGACCGGTACTTTTGTCCTGGCGGACGGCGGATCGGCGTGCCTACCGGCCGGTGGGCCGTGATCCCTACCGTCGTGGACATGAGCGTGAACGCCGTGTCACTCGAAGAGGTGACCAAGAGCTTCGGGGCCGTCCGTGCCGTCGACGGACTGAGCCTCGACATCCCCCAGGGCCAGACGCTGGCCCTTCTCGGCCCCAACGGCGCCGGCAAGTCGACCACGATCGGCATGCTCCTCGGCCTGACCGTCCCGGACGCCGGGCGGGTGCGGGTCTTCGGCGGCGCCCCGAGCGTCGCCGTGCGCGCGGGACGCATGGGCGCCATGCCGCAGGAAGGCGGACTGATCTCCAGGGTGACGGTGCGCGAACTGGTCGCCTTCGTCGCCGGCGCCTACGCCGCCCCGCTTCCGGTGGCCGACGTCCTGGCCACCGCCCGGCTCACCGACCTGGCCGGACGCCGGGTGGACAAGCTGTCCGGCGGCCAGGCCCAGCGCGTGCGCTTCGCCCTGGCCCTGGCCGGGGACCCCGACCTGATCGTGCTGGACGAGCCCACCGCCGCGCTGGACGTGGAGGCCAGGCGCGAGTTCTGGGACGGCATGCGCCGCTACGCCGCCCGGGGCAAGACGATCCTGTTCTCCACCCACTACCTGGAGGAGGCCGACGAGCACGCCGACCGCATCGTGGTGATCGACCGGGGCCGGGTGGTCGCCGACGGCACCAGCAGGGAGATCAAGCGCGTCGCCGCGCTCACCACCGTCAGCCTCTCGGTCGACGGCGAGACCTCCTGGCTGGGCCGCCTGCCCGGCGTGACCATGGTCGAGATCCGCGGGCGGCGCGCCCACCTGCGCACCACCGACTCCGACGCCACCGTCATGGCGCTCGCCGAGGCACGGGCCGTGCGCGACCTGGAGGTCTCCCCCGCCGACCTGGAGGACGCCTTCGTCGCCCTGACCGGCCGGGGCGCCGCCTCCCCCTCCCCCACCACCGCGGCCCGCGGGGCCGAGGAAGAGAGCGCCGCCTGATGCTCGGCTACGTCCGCCTCGAACTGGTGCGCGTCCTGCGCGACGTCACCTTCCTCATCTTCGGCGTCGCGATGCCCGTGGTGATGTACCTGATCTTCACCACGCTCGGCCTGGCCCCGGGCGACGAGAAGCAGGTCGCGCTGTTCGTCATGGTCAGCATGGCCGCCTACGGAGGCATCGGCGCGGCCTTCAACAACGGCACCGGCCTCGGCGAGGACAAGGCGCTGGGCTGGGTGCGGCAGCTGCGGCTCACCCCCCTCGCCCCCGCCACGGTCGTCGCGGGCAAGACGATCACCGGCATGGTCGTCGTCGTGCCCGCCATCGCCGCGGTGCTCGTGGCCGGCACGCTGGTCAACCACGTGGCCCTCAGCCCGGGCCAGTGGGTGTCGATCATCGCCCTGCTGTGGGCGGGGACGATCCCGTTCACGCTGTTCGGCCTCGGCAACGGCTACCGCCTCACCTCGCAGTCGGCGGGCATCGCCAACTTCGCGGCCAGCATGGGGCTCGCCGTGGTCGGCGGGCTGTGGATCCCTGCCGACCGGTTCCCCCGCTGGCTGAAGGCGATCTCGGAGTGGACGCCGACCCACGGGTACGCCGACATGTCCTGGCGCGTCGCCTTCGGCCAGGCCCCGTCCCCGCGCTCGGTGCTCGTCCTGCTCGGCTGGCTGGCCGTCTTCGGCGCCTACGCGCTGTACGGCTACCGGCGCGCCGGCCGGGCGGCGTGAGCGCGCCCCTTCGCGCCGGGCGCGCCCGCGCGGCGGCTAGGTTGTCCCGGTGAACGAGCGGACCTGCGAGGGCCCCGACGACCGTCCCGACCCCGAGTTCGCGGCGCAGGGTCCCGACGCCAACGGTTTCATGATCTGGCTGGTGCTGCTGATCGTCCCGCTGGTGGAGGTCGTCCAGGGCGAGGCCCGGCCGGTGTGGGTCACCGCGCCGGGCCTCTCGGCCGTGGCCGTGCTGTACGTGGTGACGGTCAGGCTGGCGTTCACCGACGCCCGCCGGGCCGAGCGCCTGCCGCTGGCGGCCCTGGGCGCGCTCACCGTGTGGCTCTCCCTGCTGAACGACTCCTTCATCCTGCTGTTCCCGTTGTTCGCCATCGCCTGCGGGGTCGCGGTCAAGGGCATGGGACGCGTCGCCGCGGTGCTGGGCGCGGCCATCGTCGCGGCCACCGGCGTCACGGCCTTCCACGACGGCCTGCTCTCCGGCGGTGACCTCGACTGGGGCTCCCTGCTCGCACTGGGCTGGGGCACCTTCACCGCCGGGCTCGTCCCGGCGATCATACTGAGACTGTTCGAGGTGATCGCGCAGCTCCGCGAGACCCGTGAGGAGCTGGCCAGGACGGCCGTCGCCGAGGAGCGCCTGCGCTTCTCCCGCGACCTGCACGACCTGCTCGGCCACACCCTCTCGGTGGTCGTCGTCAAGGCCGAGGCCGTGCGCCGCGTCCTGCCGGCCGACGTCGAGGCCGCCGCCGAGCAGGCCCGCGACATCGAGCGCATCGGGCGCGAGGCCCTGGCGGAGGTGCGCGCCGCCGTCACCGGCTACCGGGGGCGGGGCCTGGCCGCCGAACTGGCGTCGGCGCACGCCGTCCTGTCCGGCGCCGGGGTGCGCCTGACCACGCGCATGCCGGTGGGCGACCTGCCGCCCGAGACCGACGCGCTGCTCGGCTGGGCGGTGCGCGAGGGGGTGACCAACCTGATCCGCCACAGCGGGGCGCACGCGTGCGAGATCACCCTCGGCTCCGGCGACAATGGCATGGTGCTGGAGATCGCCGACGACGGCCGGGGCGGCGCCCGCCGCGCGGACACCGGCCATGGGCTGCGCGGCCTGCGCGAGCGGGTGAGGGCCGTCGGTGGGCTGCTCGACGTGGACGACCCGCCCTCCGGCGGCTTCCGCCTGCGGGTCACGCTACCGCGGGAGGCCCGATGATCCGGGTGCTGCTGGCCGAGGACCAGGGCATGATGCGCGGAGCGCTCGCCCTGCTGCTCGGCCTGGAGGACGACATCGAGGTCGTGGCCCAGGTGTCCTCCGGGGAGGAGGTGGTCGCCGCGGCGCTGGAGCAGCGGCCCGACGTGGCGCTGCTGGACATCGAGATGCCCGGCCGCAGCGGGCTGGACGCCGCCGCCGACCTGCGCGAGCGCCTGCCGTCGTGCCGGGTGCTGATTCTGACGACCTTCGGCCGGCCCGGGTACCTGCGCAGGGCCATGGAGGCCGGCGCGTACGGCTTCATGGTCAAGGACGGCCCGGTGGAGGAGCTCGCGGCGGCCGTGCGGCGCGTCCTGGCAGGCGAGCGCGTGATCGACCCGGCGCTCGCGGCGGCCGCGCTGAGCGCCGGGCCGAGCCCGCTGACCGACCGTGAGCGCGACGTCCTGGCGGCCGCGGCCGACGGCTCGACCATCGCCGACATCTCCCGGCGGCTGCACCTGTCGGAGAGCACCGTGCGCAACTACCTGTCGGCCGCCATCGGCAAGACCGGCACCCGCAACCGCATCGAGGCCGCCACCGCCGCCCGCCACAACGGCTGGCTGTGACGCCGTCCGGCGCCGCTCCTCGCACCGTCGAGGCGCCGACCGGCTCGAACGCCCCGGCGAACCGGCCGTCCTTCGACGCGGAAGCTTCTCGGGGTCGAGCACGACAAGACCTCGGGCTCGGCGTAAGCGCGCGCCCCTGGACGCCTTCCGGGCGCCGGCGCATGGTCGAAGCATGACCTCACCTTCGCCGGCGCGCTCCGTCGCCGTTCCACGGCCGAAGACATGCGGACCGCGTGGCGCCTGGTCGCCGCTCACCTGGCTCCCACCCCGGTCGACCCGGGGGCGGGCACCGCGCGGGAGCCCGCGCTCAAGCTGGAGAGTCTCCAGCCCACAGGCTCGTTCAAAGTGCGGGGAGCGCTGGCGGCCCTGGCCGCCGCTCCACCCCGCTCGCCGGTCGTCACGGCTTCGGCGGGCAACCACGCTTTGGGCCTGGCGTTCGCCGCCCGCGCACTCGGCCGGGAGGTGACCGTGGTGGTGGCCGAGAACGCCTCACCGGCGAAGGTGCGCCTGCTGCGCCGCCTGGGCGTCGATCCGGTCCAGACGGGCGCCTGCTATGACGACGCCGAAGCGTACGCGCGCCGGCTGGCCCGCGACGGCGCCCACTACATATCGGCCTACAACGATCCCCACGTCATCGCCGGTCAGTCCACCATCGGCCGTGAACTCGACGCGCAACTCGGCGGGTCACTCGGCGGGTCACTCGGCGGGTCACTCGGCGGGTCACTCGGCGGGTCACTCGGCGGGCCGGTGACCGTGGTGTGCGGGGTCGGCGGTGGCGGCCTGGCCGCGGGCCTTGGACTGTGGGCGGCCGGCCGGCCGCAGGTGCGCGTCATCGGGGTGGAGGCCGCCGCCTCCACGGCGGTCTCCGCCGCCGTCGCCGCGGGCCGTCAGGTGCCCGTCGACGTCGGGCCAACTCTCGCCGACGGCATGGCGGGCAACATCGAGCCGGGCTCGGTCACCGTCGGCCTCGTCGCCCGGCACGTCGACCGGCTCGTCACCGTCACCGAGGACGAGATCGGCGCCGCGCTCCGCTACCTCGCCGGTGAGCGCGGCCACGTCGCCGAGGGCGCCGGCGCGGTGGCCGTCGCCGCGCTGCTCGCCGGGAAGGTGACACCGCACGGACGCATGGTGGCCGTGGTCTCGGGCCGCAACATCACCCTGCGGGCCCTGGCCGCCGTGCTGGCACGGCCACGCCCCGGCCCCGGCGCCCTCTGACCCGCCCCGGGCCTGCCTGCCCGTCGTCGCCCTCTCTACCCGCGGCCCCGGCCCGTCCCGATGCCCGCGGGTGCACAGGGAAGGTCACCCGCCGGCCGGGAGCGCGGCCGTGCCGGAGGTGGCGAGGGCGCGGGGGTCGGGGACGGGCGGCACGGGGCTGGGCTCGGAGGTGCGGCCGAGCGGGGACTTCTGCCAGGTGAACCCGTGCGGGAAGGTGGTCCGGGCGAGAGCGCGCTGGCCGTCGGCGTTGGGGTGGAAGTAGTCCCACTTGCTGATGTGGTCGAGGGTGAACGGGTAGCCGAACACCGCGCCCTCGTCGGAGCGGCACCCCGGACCGTAGGCCGCGCACGCCTGCCGCATCGCCTCGTTGTAGTCCTCGACGCGTTCTCTGACGCGATCGCGGCGGGCCTGGTCCTTCTTCGCCATGGAGTCGGCGTCGGTCAGCATCGCCGGGCAGATGTGGCCGAGCGCCCAGAAGGCGCGGGCCACGACGTTGTCCTTGCCGATGCGCCACAACCTCTTGAGGTCGGGGATGCTGGCCACGAACACCTTGACGTCGGCGGCGGCCAGCACGTCGAGCGCCCGCTCGACCCGGGCGCGGTAGGTGGACACCGGCGTCATGCGCGACTCGGTGGCCGTGCAGGCGTCCTGCGCGCCGATCAGGATGGTGACGTAGGCGGCCTTGGCCGCCACGGCCTTCTGGGCCTGCCCCGCCAGGTCGGCGCTGGTCGAGCCGGGGACGGCGAAGTTGAGGTTGTGGCCCTTGACGGCCTGGCCGTAGCCGAGCAGGCGCAGGTAGTGGCTGTTCACCGAGGGGTGGTCGCCGGCCGACCACGACCGGGAGGTGCACGAGACGTACCAGCCGCACGCGTTGAAGCCCGCGCTGATCGAGTCGCCCAGCGCCGCCATCACCGGCGGCACCGGCTCGGCGGCGACCGCGGCGGCGGCGGCCGTGCCGGGCGCGCACACCACCGCGGCGGCGAGAACGAGCGCGATCTTGCGGACCATGGTCACCTCCACCTGGAACGATCCATCCCGGGCGGGAGATCGAGAACCCAAGGTAGAGATCGGCAAGGGTGCGCTCTATTACCTCCGGGGAAGGCGTTGCTACCGTTGACCAAGTTCCTATCGCGGCTTGACAGCGAAGCAGGCGTATGTAGACGCCGATGACGCCCGCTCACCCGTGACCGGCGGGGGCGGTGAGACGGGGACCCGATGTCGAACGTGTTCAGATTCCGCATAAGGTGGGCAGAGTGAGTGTCGCGCTCGGGATAACCCGCCCCCCGCTGGTACGCACCATCCCCATCGATCACACCGGCGATCTGGTCGCGCGACTGCCACAGGCTCCCCCTTACGCCTGGGTCCACCGGGGCGAGGGCCTGGTCGCCTGGGGTGAGGCGGCCAGGGTGACGGTGCCGCCCGGTCCCGGCCGCTTCGACTGGGCCAGGGCGTGGCTGGCGACGGCGTTCGGCGAGGCCCGCGTGGACGACGACGTGAGCGTGCCCGGGTCCGGCCCGGTGGCGTTCGGCTCGTTCACCTTCGACCCCGACGCCCCCGGCTCGGTGCTGGTGATCCCCCGCGTCGTGCTGGGCCGCAGGAACGGCCGCGCGTGGCTGACCACGATCGGCGAGCCGCCGATGGAGCTGATGGCGCCCCCCTCCTCCCCCGGCCGCGTCGTCTACGGCGACGGCTCGCTCACCGCCCCCGGATGGCAGCACGCCGTGGGCCGCGCGGTCGGCGAGATCAGGTCGGGGCGGCTGGAGAAGGTCGTGCTCGCCCGCGACCTGGTCGCCACCGCCGAGCGCGACATCGACGTGCGCCTGCTGCTGGAGCGGCTGGCCTCGGCCTACCCCGACTGCTACACCTTCTCCTGCGCGGGCCTGGTGGGGGCCACCCCCGAGTTGCTGGTGCGGCACACCGGCAAGGCCGTCGAGTCGCTGGTGCTGGCCGGCACGACCTACCGCGGGTCCGGCCCTGAGGAGGACCGCGCCCAGGCGGCGGCCCTGTTCGCCTCCCGCAAGGACCGCTACGAGCACGCCTGCGCGGTCGCCTCGGTCCGCGAGGCTCTCACGCCGCTGTGCGCCTCGCTCACCGTGCCCGACGAGCCCGAACTGCTGGTGCTGCCCAACGTGCAGCACCTGGCCAGCCGGGTGCGCGGCCGGCTGGCGGACGGCGCCTCGGTGCTCGACGTGGTGGCCGCCATGCACCCGACGGCGGCGGTCGGCGGCACGCCGACCCCCGTCGCGCTGGAGGTGATCCGCGAACTGGAGGGCATGGACCGCGGCGGGTACGCCGGCCCGGTCGGGTGGATCGACGGGCGCGGCGACGGCGAGTGGGGCATCGCGCTGCGCTGCGCCCAGATCCAGGGACGCCGGGCGCGGCTGTTCGCCGGCTGCGGCATCATGGGCGACTCCGACCCGGCGGCCGAACTGGCCGAGGCCCAGGCCAAGTTCCGCGTCATGCGCCACGCCCTGGAGGGCTGAAACGCGCGGCCCCCGCCCCTTCCTGAGGCGGAGGCCGGGCCGTGGTGTGTTCCGATCCTCCGCTTCAGCAGAAGACACCCGTGACGTACAGGTGCTCGGGGTCACTGATCTTGTGCGCCCCTATGCCGCCGCCCCGGCCGGCGGCACCGGTCCACGGATACTGCACGACGCCATCTCCGATGGTCTTGTAACCGACGGCACGGCAGGGCACCCAGACGGCGTCCCAGTCCTCATACCACGGCGTGGACTGCCCGCGGGTGAGGCGGCGCTGGTGGGAGCTGGAACAGGGCCCGTTGTTACCGTCGCACCAACTCATGTACGCCACGACCGCCGTACCGCTCAGGTTGGTGACACCGCCACAGGAGATGGCCGCCGAGGCCACGCTGCCGCAGGTGTGGTCGCCGGCGTGGGCGGTGCCGGCGGTCAGCAGGCCCCCGACGAGCGCGGCGGTCAGCATGAAGGAGCCGACGACGACACGCCTACTTCTCGATCCCATTCGAGACCTTCCTTCGAAGTCCGGATTGGCTCGGGTGCCCACCCCCGGGGCCCCGATCGATCAACTGACGCAAGCCTGCGACGGCTGCCGAGCGGCCGCAATATCACTGCTCCGATTCGGGAAGCCTGGAACGTGGAACGCGCTCTCATCAGCACCGATGTATTCGTCCCGGGACGCGTTCACTTCGCACGTGTAGCATGCGCGGAACGTGCCATCACGAGAGCTTGGGGAAGCCCGTGGCCGGAACAGCGCACGCCGAGGAGTTGGGGCAGCTCCTTCGGGAATTGAAGGAACGCAGCGGACTCAGTTACGAAGGGGTCGGCCGCAAGGTCAACGCGAGTAAGTCGTCGGTTCATCGTTATTGTTCGGGTGAATGCGTTCCGCCGACATTCGGAATGATCGAGCGAATCGCCGTGGCGTGCGGTGCCGACCGCAACGACATCGTCCGGCTTCACCGGTCGTGGATCCGGGCCATCACCGCACCGGAGGCGGCCGCGGACTCGGCACCGGACGTGGCGTCCGACACGGTGGCGCCACCGCCGGACGGGCCTTTGACACCCCGGCCGGAGCTCTCCGATGGCGGTGCGGCCTCCCCGGAAGGCCCGTCGCGGGGTCGCGGCAGATGGAGGGTCATCGCATTACTCTCCAGATCCGCCTTGATCATCGTGTGCGTCCTGCTGCTGACGGCCAACGCGTCGTCGATATCCGGCACTCACCGCGACCAGCCGCAACGGATAACGGGCCCAAGTTGGGTCCTGCCACCGGCACCAGTGCCCGGCACCTTGTTCGGCGTCACCGTCAACAGCGCCACCGGGGCCATGCCGTCGTTCCGGGTCGGCGCCGTACGCTTGTGGGACAGCGCGACGCGGTGGTCGCAGCTCCAGCCGCGGCGCGGCGAGTTCGACTGGTCGACGCTCGACCGCCACGTCGAGGGCGCGCGCCGCGCGGGGCTCCCGGTGCTGTTCGTCTTCGGGGGCACGCCCGCCTGGGCCAGTCCCACTGGACCGCCGGCACCGTACCCCGATGGCGCCCGTGCCGCGCCTCCCGACGAACTCGCCGACTGGGACGCGTTCGTCAGGGCCGTCGCCGAACGCTACAAGGGGCGCATCGAGGCGTACGAGCTGTGGGTGATGGGCAACGACCGGCGCTTCTTCAGCGGAGACGTCGGCACGCTGGTGGAGATGACCCGTCGCGCCGACCAGATCGTCAAAGCGGCCGATCCGCGGGCCACAGTGGTATGCCCGGGGATGGGCCTGTTGTGGACCCGCGACGGCCGCGACACGATGCGCCGGTTCGCCGAACTCGGAGGGTACGCCCACTGCGACGCGGCGGGTGTCAAGTTGTACCAGCAGACCGCGTCCGATCCTCCCGAGACCATGCTGGAACTGGCGGGTCTCGCCAATCGCACGCTGCACGAGGCCGGAGTGCATCCGCGGCTGTGGAGCACGGGCACCACATACCTGCTCCCGCTGCAGGATCCGCTGGACGCCACCACCGCGCGCGACTACGCCGTGCGATACTTCCTCGTCGGCCTGTACGCGCGCGACCTGAACCTCGAACGCATGTACTTCTACAACTGGGGTGGCACGAAGGTCCCTCTTGTCCTGCAGGCCGAGGGCGGCGCGCCGACCCCAGCGGCGCTTGCCGTCGAGGAACTCCAACGCTGGGTCGCCCACGCCCGTAGTCGGTCGTGCGGCCAAGGCTCCGCCGCCGCCTTGCCCCAGAACGTCTGGCGTTGCGACTTCACCCTCCCAGGTGACCGGGCATCGCGATCGGCGAGCATCATCTGGACGGTCACGGGTGAGGCGCCGATCACGGCGGGACGAGGCGCGGAGGTGGTACGCCGGCTGGACGGCACGTCGCGGCGGATCCGTCCCGGCGACACCGTCACCGTGACCGAGGAGCCGGTCTTCATCGAGTACTCGCCCGCCCTGGCCACCGCCGTCAGTCGGTCGCGGGTTCTGGCCGGTCCTCCTCCGGAGTCCCTGGGTGGCGGTCGAGTTCGTGGGTGAGGTCGTCCAGTTCGGCGCCGCCGGCCATCAGGGAGGTCAGCTCTTCGCGGGTGATGGCGTCCCTGTCGTACTGCCCGAGGCTCGCGCCCCGGTTGAGGAGCAGGAAGCGGTCGCCCACCGGGAAGGCGTGGTGGGGGTTGTGGGTGATGAACACCACGCCGAGGCCCCGGTCGCGCGCCCTGGCGATGTAGCGGAGCACCACCCCGGCCTGTTTGACGCCGAGCGCGGAGGTGGGCTCGTCCAGGATGAGCACCCGCGCCCCGAAGTACACCGCGCGGGCGATGGCGACCGACTGGCGCTCGCCGCCCGACAGCGTGCCGACCGGCTGGTCGACGTCGCGGACGTCGATGCCCATGGCGCGCAGTTCCTCGCGCGCCACCTTTCTGGCGCGCGCCACGTCGAAGCGGCGCAGCGGTCCGGTGACCGGCTCGGAGCCGAGGAAGAAGTTCCGCCAGACCGACATCAGGGGGATCATCGCCAGGTCCTGGTAGACCGTGGCGATGCCGCGGTCCAGCGCCTCGCGGGGCCCGCCGAGCCGCACCGGCACGCCGTCCAGCAGGTACTCGCCCTGGTCCTGCTGGTGGACCCCGGCGAGGATCTTGATGAGCGTCGACTTGCCGGCGCCGTTGTCGCCCAGCACGCAGGTGACCTCGCCCGCGCGCACGAGCGTCGACACGCCCCGCAGGGCGATGACGCCGCCGAAGGTCTTGCCGATGTCGCGGACCTCCAGCAGCGGCGCGGCCGCGGCGCCCGGTCGGCCCGCGGGCACGGTGTCCGGCGTCATCGCCTGACCTCCTCGGCGTAGCGGCGCACCAGGCGGTTGGCCAGGGTGGCCAGCAGCAGCATCGCGCCCAGGAAGAACTTGAACCAGTCGGCGTCCCACCCGGCGAACACGATGCCCTTGTCGGCCATCCCGAAGATCACCGCGCCGATGGACGCGCCGACCGCCGAGCCGTATCCGCCGGTCAGCAGGCATCCGCCGATCACCGCGGCGATGATGTAGATGAACTCCTGGCCGATGCCGGCGTTGGCCTGGACCGAGGTGAAGCGCAGCGCCATGATCGAGCCGACCAGCCAGGCGGCGGTGGCCGTGGTCATGAACAGCGCGATCTTGGTGCGCGCGGCGGGCACGCCGACGGCCCGCGCCGCCTGCTCGTCGCCGCCCACCGCGAAGATCCAGTTGCCCGCCCTGGTGCGCATGAGGACCCACGTCGCCAGGGCGGTGACGCCGATCCACCAGAAGATGGCCACCCGGAAGTCCACCCCGCCGGCGCTGACCGAGCCGGCCAGCAGGGCGCGCGCGCCCTGGTAGCCCTCGGCCCTGCGCAGCCCGCTCACCTGCACGGTGCCGGTGATGGCCTTGGTGATCCCGAGGTTGAGCCCTTGCAGCATCAGGAAGGTGCCGAGGGTGACGATGAAGCTCGGCAGCCGGGTGCGCACCACCAGCAGGCCGTTGGCGAAACCGATCGCCAGCGCCAGCGCCAGGCCGGCGAGCATGGCGGCCCACACGTTCCAGCCGAACCTGGTGGCCAGGGTCACCATCACCAGCCCCGTCGTGCCGGTGAGCACGCCGGCCGACAGGTCGAACTCGCCCCCGATCATGAGCAGGGCGATGGCGACGGCCATGATGCCCAGCGTGGAGGCCGGGTCCAGCCAGTTGGCCACCCCGTCGGCCGACCGGAAGACGGCCGACTGGGCGGAGAAGAAGGCGAAGACCGCGACCGCGCCGACCACCGAGCCGAGTTCCGGGCGGATCAGCAGGCGCCGGGCCCGCCCGGAGCCCGCGACGCGCTCGTCGGCGGTGACGCTGGTCACCGGGTGCCGCCCTGGGCGAGCTTGGCGACCTGGGCCGCGTTCTCCTTGGTCACGAACCCAGGGCCGGTGTTGACGGGCAGGCCGCCGCCGACGGTGTTGAGGTTGTTCTTGTACAGGTACAGGAAGGTGATCGGCAGCCAGCCCTGCAGGTACTGCTGCTGGTCGACGGCGAACAGGATCTCTCCGGCCTCGATGGCGTCGACGACGTCGGCCGACAGGTCGAAGGTGGCCAGCTCGGCCTTGGAGCCGCCGTCCTGGATCGCGTCGCGGGCGGCGATGGCGACCGCCGGGTTGAGGGCCAGCACGCCGTTGACCGAGGCGTCGCTCTGGAGCTTGGCCTTGATCTTGGAGGTGGCGTCGGCGAGGTTGCTCACGTCCACCTGGAGCCGTTCGACGGTGCCGCCGAGGGTCGCGGTGGCGCCGTTGCACCGCTGGTCCAGGCCGACGTTGCCCGCCTCGTGGATGACGCACAGGAGCTTGGTGACGCCCGCGGCCTTGAGCTTCTCCCCCGCGCCGCGCCCGGCGACCTCCTCCGACTGCCCGACGTGGGTGATGGCGCCGAACTCCTTGGAGCTGTCGGCGCCGGAGTTGATGGTGACGACCGGGATCTTGGCGGCGACAGCCTTGCCGATGGCCTCCTTCAGCGCGTCGGGGTTGGCCATGGAGACCACCACACCGTCGACCTTCTGGCTGACGGCCTGGTCGATGAGCTGCGCCTGCTTGGCCGGGTCGCCGTCGCCCTGGTAGGTCACCGTGGCGCCGTACCGCTTGCCGGCGGCCTCGGCGCCGTTCTTGACGACGTCCCAGAACGCGTCGCCGGGGGCGCCGTGGGTGATCACGGCGAAGGTCCCGCCGCCGTCCTGTGCGCCCGCCGCCGCCGACGCCGGGGCGCCACCGGCCGCCGGGGTGGTCGGGTCGCCGCCGGAGCACCCGCCGAGCGCCAGTGTCGCCAGAGCCGTCGCCGCAACCAGGCGTGTGGTCAACCTCATGGTCACCTCCCGCACCGTCCCGGGGGTCGGGATCGGCCGCATGCCAGAGTTTGTAACCTCAGGTAACCTGCCTGTCAATAATTTGTCGTGACATTCGGATGTATGACCCATCGGCAGTCCTCGCCAGTACGCCAGGTCAGGGGGCCGCGCCGGGGCCTGGGGCCGTCCACACCGGCGAGCAGGCGCGCACGACGGCGTCCCGCGGCAACCTGACACGGCCGTCGGCGGTGCCGGGCGCCCGTCCCGCGCCGTCGGCCACCCGGAGACACCCGTCTGACATGGGCACTTCCCCGGCGTCAATATTTGTCAGGACATTCTGATGTCCGCTAGCCTCGTTCCAAAGCGATCAGTCACTGAGCCGGGAGAAGGCATGGGCACTCGACTCGACATCGACCTCGATCGCTCCAGCCCGGTGCCGCTCTACTTCCAGGTGGCCGAGCAGATCGCCGAGGCGATCCGCCGGGGCGATTTGGTGCCCGGGTCGCGGCTCGACAACGAGATCCTGCTCGCCGACCGGCTCGGGCTGTCGCGCCCGACCATCCGCCAGGCCATCCAGTATCTGGTGGACAAGGGCCTGCTCGTGCGCAAACGCGGCGTCGGCACCCAGGTGGTGCACGGCCAGGTGAAGCGCACGGTCGAGCTGACCAGCCTGTACGACGACCTGCGCCGGGCCGGTCAGGAGCCGGGCACCAAGGTGCTCTGCCTGGAGCCCACCGGCGCCTCCGACGAGATCGCCGCGGTCCTCGGCGTGCCGCCCGGCACCGAGGTGCTGCGCCTGGAGCGGGTGCGCTACGCCGCCGGCGAGCCGCTGGCCCTGCTGCACAACTGGCTGCCGGCGGGTCTCGGGCCGCTGAGCGCGCAGGCCCTCGAGGAACGCGGCCTGTACGAACTGCTGCGTTCGGCCGGGGTGCGCATGCGGGTGGCCAACCAGCGCATCGGCGCCCGCGCGGCCACCCCCGCGGAGGCGCGTCTGCTGGACGAGCGCCGGGGGGCGCCGCTGCTGACGATGGTGCGCACGACCTACGACGACCAGGGCAGGGCCGTCGAGCACGGCTCGCACGTCTACCGGGCCTCGCACTACTCGCTGGAGGTCACGCTGATCGAACGCTGAGGGGCGGTCTCGGCCGTCTCGCCGGTCTCGGCCGTCTCGCCGGGCTCGGACATGCGACCGGCGCGGCGCTTGATGTACAGCGTGGTGCAGCAGCCGAACAGCACGGCGGCGACCAGGCCGACCCACGAGAAGCCCTTGAGCCAGCGGTCGGCGACGATGCCCAGGTAGTAGATGACGGCGGTGGTGCCGCCCGCCCACAGGACCCCGCCCAGGACGTTGGCGATCAGGAACCGCCAGTAGGGCATGCGCAACGCCCCGGCCAGCGGCCCGGCCAGGATGCGCAGCAGCGCGATGAAGCGGCCGAAGAACACCGCCCACATGCCCCACCGGTCGAAGGCCTTCTCGGCCTTGGCGATGTGCCCGGGGCCGAAATGCTTGGGAAAGCGCCTGGCGAGCCGGTCGAACAGCGGCTGCCCGCCCTTGCGGCCGATGGCGTACCCGATCGAGTCGCCGATGATGGCCCCGGCGCTCGCGCACACCCCGACCCACACCGGGCTGACGACGTGCTGCGCCGACAGCAGCGCGGCGCTGACCAGGACGATCTCACCGGGCAGCGGGATGCCGAGGCTCTCGACACCGATCACCACGCCGACGATCACGCAGATCCACAGCGGGGGGATCGCCTGGAGCCATTCCTCGACATGCATGGCTCACACTTTATGCGGTGGGATGCCCTCTCTTTGCGTGCGCGGGAAACATCGGGGACTTCTAAGGGAGATCCCTGAGGGCCGCGTGGGCGGCCTCGCGCATGGCCGCGTGGACGCGGGCGTTCTCCGCCCGGTCGGTGCGCACCTCCACGATGCGGGGGCCCTCTCCCCGGATGGCCTTGGGCAGGTCGCCGATGGAGGACAGCAGGGTGTGCGGGGTGCCCGTGGCGGCGGCGAGGTAGGACAGGTTCACCCCGTGCGGGGTGCCGAAGACCCGCTCGAAGGAGTCGGGCAGCGCCGCCTGCGGCAGCAGCGAGAAGATGCCGCCGCCGTCGTTGTTGACGACGACCAGGCACAGGTCGGGCCGGGGCTCGCGCGGGCCGAGCACCAGGCCGTTCTGGTCGTGCAGCAGGGTCAGGTCGCCGATGAGGGCGTAGGAGGGCCCGTTGTGGGCGAGCGCGGCGCCCATCGCGGTGGACACCAGCCCGTCGATGCCCGAGGCGCCGCGGTTGGCCAGCAGCCGCACACCGCGCCGGGGGCGCATGGCCTGGTCGAGGTTCCTGATGGGCATGGAGGACCCGCAGAACAGCAGGGCGTTGTTGGGCAGCGCCTCGGCCAGGTCTCTGGCCAGGCGCGGCTCGCTCAGCTCGGCCTCGTCCAGCACGGCGTCGACGGCGGCGCGCGCGGCGGCCTCGGCGGCACGCCAGGACCACAGCCAGCCGTCGTCGCCGGCCGCGACGGGGATCTCCACGGCCTGGGCGACCTGGGTGGCCGAGCGGGTGGGGTCGGGCCAGTGGGACAGGTCGGAGGCGACGACGATGTGCTCGCGCGCCTGCGTGAGCCACGACAGCAGGGGGCGCGACAGGCTGGGCCGGCCGAGCGTGACGACCACGTCGGGGCGGTGGGCGTCGGCGAACTCGGGGGCGCCGAGCAGGAAGTGGTAGGCCGAGATGGCGTGGTCACCGTACCTGGCCCCGCCGGTGGGCTCCGACAGCACCGGCCAACCGGCCATTCCGGCGGCGGCGACGTAGCGGCGCACGTTGGAGGCGCCGTCGCCGACCACCAGGACGCCGCGGCGGGTGGGCGAGACGTGCAGGCCCGCCGAGGGCGGGGCCACCCGGGCGCGCACCCAGGGCCCGGACGCGCCGCCCTCCAGCGGCTCGCACCAGGAGGTGTCGCCGTCGGGGACCAGCGGTTCGCGGAAGGCCACGTTCAGGTGGACCGGGCCGGGGTCGCCGGGCCCGAGGGCGCGCTGGTAGGCGCGGCCGGCCAGCGACCGCCAGTACGCGACCTGGCCCGGCCGCTCCTCGGGCACGCCGATCTCGCTGAACCAGCGGACCGACGACCCGAACAGCTTGATCTGGTCGATGGTCTGGCTGGCCCCGGTGGCGCGCAGCTCGGGCGGGCGGTCGGCGGTCAGCACCAGCAGCGGGACGCCCGACTCGTGGGCCTCGATCACCGCGGGGTGGAAGTTGGCGGCGGCGGTGCCGGAGGTGCACACCAGCGCGACCGGCCGCTCGGACCTGCGGGCCAGGCCCAGGGCCAGGAACGACGCCGACCGCTCGTCGATGCGCACGTGCAGGCGCACGCGCGGGTCGCCGTGCGCCGCGATGGCCAGCGGCGCCGAGCGGGAGCCGGGAGCCAGCACCACGTCGGTCAGCCCGCAGCGCACCAGCTCGTCGACCAGGACGCCGGACAGCGCGGTGGCGGGGTTCACCTGCCCTCCTCGGACGGGACCTGCCGGGCGGCCCGCCCGGCGGGACGGGCGCGCGCGGGAAGGGGGAAGGCCCTCATCTAGGGGCGGCGCGGGAAGCGGGAGAAGTCGGGGCGGCGCTTCTCCTTGAAGGCGTCGCGGCCCTCCTGGGCCTCTTCGCTCATGTAGTACAGCAGGGTGGCGTCACCGGCGAACTGCTGCATGCCGGCCGCGCCGTCGCTGACGGCGTTGATGGCGCCCTTGAGCATGCGCAGGGCCAGCGGCGACTTGTCCAGCATCTCGCGGCACCACTGGACGGTCTCCTCCTCCAGCCGCTCCAGCGGGACGACCGTGTTGACCAGGCCCATGTCCAGGGCCTCCTGCGCGTTGTAGAAGCGGCACAGGTACCAGATCTCGCGGGCCTTCTTCAGCCCCACGGTCTCGGCGAGCAGCCACGCGCCGTAGCCGCCGTCGAAGGAGCCGACCTTGGGGCCGGTCTGGCCGAACACGGCGTTGTCGGCGGCGATGGTGAGGTCGCAGCAGACGTGCAGCACGTGGCCGCCGCCCACGGCGTACCCGGCGACCATGGCGACGACCGGCTTGGGCAGGCGGCGGATCTGGATCTGCAGGTCCAGCACGTTGAGCCGGCCGATGCCGTCGGGGCCGACGTAGCCGTCGTCGCCGCGGATCTTCTGGTCGCCGCCGGAGCAGAACGCCTCGGTGCCGGCGCCGGTGAGGACGACCACGCCGACCTCGCCGTCGTCGCGGGCGGCGTTGAAGGCGTGCTGGAGTTCGAAGAGGGTGGTCGGGCGGAAGGCGTTGCGCCGCTCGGGGCGGTTGATCGTGATCTTCGCGATGCCGTCTGCCGTCTCGTAGATGATGTCCTCGTAGTCACCGGACCGCTTCCAGTCGACAGTGCTCACGGTCACGCTCGCTCCTCCACTCACCTGCGCGTCGCCCGGCAGGGCACGGCCGGGACCCCTCTCATCGGGACTAACCTTACGACCGTGAGTGAGCGTCCTGTGCACGCGGTGGTCCTCCCTCCCGGTCCCGACCTGTTCGGCATGGTTCGCCGGGCGTTGCTCGACGGCGGCCCCGCCGTGCTGCCCCTGGCTCCGGAGCTGCCGGCTCCGGCGCTTCGGGAGGCACTGGAGGCGCTGCGCCCGACCCATGTGGTGACCGCCGGCGGCGTGCGGCCGCGGGAGGGCGGGGTCCCCGCGTCCGGGGACACCGCGGTGATCATCGCGACGAGCGGCTCGACGGGCGTCCCCAAGGGGGCCGAGCTGACCGCCGGCGCCCTGACCGCCTCGGCCGCGGCCTCGCTGGCCCGCCTCGGCGCCCGGCCGGGCGAGCGGTGGCTGTGCTGCCTGCCCGTCTCGCACGTGTCGGGGCTGGCGGTGCTGGTGCGCTCGCTGCTGGGCGGCGCGGCGCCCCTGATCCACGAGCGGTTCTCGCCCGAGGCGGTGGCCGCCAGCGGCGCCGACCACGTGTCGCTGGTCCCGACGCAGCTCAGACGCTTGATCGACATCGGCGCCGACCTGTCGGCCTTCCGCACGATCCTCCTCGGCGGCGCCGCCCCGCCGCCCGGCCTGCTTGCGGAGGCGCGCGCCGCCGGAGCGCGCGTGGTGACCACCTACGGCATGAGCGAGACGTGCGGCGGGTGCGTCTACGACGGCGTCCCGCTGGACGGGGTGGGCGCCGCGGTCGGGCCGGACGGGCGGGTGCGCCTCTCCGGGCCCGTGCTGTTCTCCGGCTACCGGCTGCGCCCCGACCTGACCGCCGCGTCGCTGCGGGACGGCTGGTACCTCACCTCCGACCTCGGCACGCTGGAGGAGGGCCGGCTGCGCGTGGCCGGCCGCGCCGACGACGTGATCAACACCGGGGGGCGCAAGGTGGTCGCCGGGACGGTGGCGGGCGTCCTGTCCGGCCATCCGGGGGTCCGCGACGCCGTCGTCGTCGGGCGGCCGCACCACGAGTGGGGCGAGGAGGTCGTCGCGGTGGTGGTGGCCGCCGACCCGGCCGCTCCCCCGGCGCTGGGTGAGCTGCGCGCCCTGGTGAAGGAGCGCCTGCCGGGGTACGCGGCGCCGCGGGCGCTGGCGGTGCGCGACCGGCTGCCGCTGCTGCCGAACGGCAAACACGATCTTGTCGCCATACGACGCGATATTTCCGGGTTTGGTGGCGCAAGAGAGGTTCGTTGACCACAATGTCGCGTCGAAGGGGAACCGTACGCCGCATCCAGCGCGTCATACCGACAGCAGTGGATCTAGGAAGGACGCCTTGATGAACCCAACCCGCAAGATGTGGATCTCCGCCGGAGTGGTGGGAGCGGTCCTCGTCGGGGGGATATCCGTCGCGGCCGCCGCCGCCACGGGACGGGTCGAGTCCGAGAAGGCCGGCCGGACGAGCGAGAGCTCGACGACCTACGCTCCGGGCGAGGCACCCGGCCAGATCCCCGGGCCCGACGTCCCGGCCAACGCGGAACCCACGAGCGCGCCGTCGGTCTTCGTCGACGACCAGATGAACCGCGATCCCAAGAAGGTCGCCGAGTACTGGACCGAGAAGCGCCTGGAAGAGGCCGAGCCTCTCCCCATCCCCGTGATCACCGGGGAGAAGAAGCCCAAGTAAGGCCGCACGAGCCGTCGCGGGAGGCGGGCCGCCGTACGGCGGCCCGCCTCCTCGTGTGCGGGGCCGGTCCCCCGCCGCGCGGGCCCGTTCCGCACCGAGGTCCCGGCCGATCGGACGGCGGGGAGCGCGGGGAGCGCGGGCCGCGCGGGGCCCGCGCGGCCGGGGCGATCGGCGGCCTGCCGTGTGGGACGGGCGATCGCGGGCAGGGGGGTCCAGAGCCCGACCGACGCCGACGAACGGAGAGACCGTGCAGCCCCCCGACACCGCGCGGCCGGGACGGCCACCGGCGGCGACCTGCGCGCTCTCGCGGAGGATCTCCCGGCGGGCGTGCGCAGTGCGGGAACAAACCGCGCCGCCTGACGTTATTGATACTGGTGCGCCGAACCTCGAACGCCGCGCCATCCCAAGACCGAAATGACGACTCCGTGACGGAGGAGGTGTGCTCATGCCCCGAACTGCCGCGGCGACCTCGCCATCGCGCGAGGCGACCCCGACGACGCTCGCTCAGGTCCTCGACCGAGGGCGAGCGCAAGGTCACCTTTCCCTCGCGGAGCTCCGCGAGGCGTTCTCGTCAGCGCAGATCAGCCCGGCCAAGGGTCGCTCGATCTTGCGCGAGCTCACCGAGGCCGGCGTGAGCCTGGCCGCGGAGAACGACGCCGCCCCTGGCGGCCCGGCGCGAAGGACCCGTAAGAGCACCGCAGTGAAGACTACCGCGAAGAGCGCAATGACACGCACCAGCACGACCGCGGACCCGGCGGCCACCGCCGAGGGCTCCGAGGGCACCATCACGACCCGCCGCCGCCACGCCACCCGCCGGACCACGCGCCCGGGCGGGGAGGCCCCGCCGGTCTCCCCCGCCGCCCCGGCGGCGCCCGCGCCGTCCCGGCCCCCGGCGGCCGAGGAGACTCCCGAGCACGAGGACGGCTGGAGCGAGCCGGACGAGAGCGAGCTGCAGAACGAGCCGCTGGACCTGGACGACCAGTCCTCGGTCATGGGCGACTCCGTGCACACCTACCTCAAGTCGATCGGCCGCCGCACCCTGCTGACCGCCGCCGAGGAGGTCGAGCTCGCCAAGCGCATCGAGGCCGGCCTGTACGCCGAGTACAAGCTGGAGAACGACCCCTCCCTCAGCGCCGCCCGGCGCGAGGACCTCGAGTGGGTGGCCGAGGACGGCAGGCGGGCCAAGGACCACATGCTGGAGGCCAACCTGCGCCTGGTGGTCTCGGTGGCCAAGAAGTACACCGACCGCGGCATGGCCCTGCTCGACGTGGTGCAGGAGGGCAACCTCGGCCTGATCCGCGCGGTGGAGAAGTTCGACTACTCCAAGGGCTACAAGTTCTCCACCTACGCCATGTGGTGGATCCGGCAGGCGATCCAGCGCGGCTTCGCCGACTCGGCCCGCACCATCAGGCTCCCGGTGCACGTGCTGGAGATGCTGTCCAAGCTGTCGCGCATCGAGCGCGACATGCACCAGCGGCTCGGCCGCGAGCCCACCCCCGAGGAGCTGGCGGTGGAGCTGGACAAGACCCCCGACCAGATCGAGGAGCTGCTGCGCACCAGCCGCCAGCCGATCAGCCTCAACGCCACCATCGGCGAGGACGGCGAGACGACCATCGGCGACCTCATCGAGGACGTCGACGCTCCGGAAGCCTCCGAGGTCGTCGACCGGCAGCTGCTGGGCGCGGAGCTGCGCGGAGTGCTGGGCAACCTCACCCCCCGCGAGGCCAAGATCATGGCGTTGCGCTTCGGCCTGATCGACGGCAAGCCGCACACCCTGGACGAGATCGGCAAGCACCTCGGGCTCACCCGCGAGCGCATCCGCCAGCTCGAGAAGGAATCGCTGTCCAAGCTGCGCCACCCGAGCAACACCCGTCCGCTGCTCGACTGGGCCAGCTGACCGCTGCTCGATCGGTCCGGCCGGCCGCGGCGCCGGACCACCGGCCCGCCCGGCACACGCGCACGGCCTCCGCCCACCCGGGCGGAGGCCGTCGGCGTCTCAGCGGGTCAGCGCGCGGCGGCGAAGGGGCGCGGCACGCGGGCGATGCCGGTCAGCCGGTTCTCCTCGCGCAGCGTGCGCAGCCTGTCGACCTCGGCGGTCCACTTAGCGCCCTCGGGCGTCGCGACGCCCTTGCGCCGGCGGATGCGGTCGTCGTAGGCCTTGACGCCGAGGGTGGCGCGCTGGGCGGCCTCGGCGGCGCGCAGCGCGTCGGACAGCGCGCGGTCATAGGCGAGCCCGGCCGCCCGGAGCTCCTCG
The DNA here is from genome assembly GCF_042665155.1 of Sphaerisporangium rhizosphaerae. Taxonomy (NCBI): domain Bacteria; kingdom Bacillati; phylum Actinomycetota; class Actinomycetes; order Streptosporangiales; family Streptosporangiaceae; genus Sphaerisporangium; species Sphaerisporangium rhizosphaerae. The sequence goes on from NZ_JBHTCG010000014.1 coordinate 177,709, forward strand.
GCCCCGGCGCCGGCGGCCTGGGCGCGCCGCAGCCCGCCCTCGGCCTCGCGCGCCTTGTCCAGCAGCTTGGGGAAGCTCTTTCCGACCTCCTGGTCGGCGTGGTGCCTGACCTCCGCCTCCCGGCTCACGCTCGGACGGAAAAACGCCATCGCCTGCCCTTTCTCAGCACATCGCCGGTGATCCGGCGTTCCTCGCTCGCCATAGCGTACGCCGCCCGGAGCACCGGCCTCGCCCCGGCGTCCCCGAGTGAGGGCGGACGGCACGGCGCGGCGCCCTTTACAAAGTAAGCCATGGTCGGGATCATGCCTGGTATGCCAGCGAAGCGACCTCCGGTCCCCCTGTCCCGCGAGCGCATCATCGAGGCCGCCCTGCACATCGCCGACGGCCAGGGGCTGCGCCGCCTCACCATGCGCCGCCTCGGCGACGCCCTGCAGGTCGAGGCGATGGCGATCTACCACCACCTGCCCCGCGGCAAGGAGGCGCTCATGGACGCCCTCGCCGAGCACGTCACCACCGTCACCGTCGAGCCGTCCGACGGAGGGTGGCGGGAGGTCGCCCGCGCCTGGGCCCACGCGGGCCGCGCGGCCCTGCTGGAGCACCCCGGGGTGCTGGCCCTGGCCCTGACCAAGCCGCCGCAGGGCACCGCGCTCATGGCGATCCGCGAGCAGGCCGAGCAACTGGCCACCGCGGGGTTCGGCGACCCCGCCCGCGCCGCCCAGGCCGTGCGGACGCTGCGCGCGTACGTCATGGGCAGCGTCGCGGTGGAGATCCAGCGCTCCGGCTGGGCCGCCCCTCCGGAGGAGGCGCAGGACGAGCAGGACGGACGGCTCCCGGCGCCGGCGGCCACCCGGGCGGAGCCCGCCGAGGAGGCCGCGGCGGCGTTCGAGCGCGGGCTGGAAGCCCTGTTGAGAGGGCTTCCCAGCTCGTAACCGTTCGTTTATCCATTCGGCGGCGAGTCGTGCTTGGACCGTTATCTCACCTGGGGCAGGCTTGTGTCGCAGGTCACAGCGCCGGATCAGCCTTCCGGGCCCCCGCGGACCCCCTAATCGAAGGTTCCAAACCGTCCCAATGGGCTATGTCGTACGCGTGTGACCCGCAGCACACTTACTCTGTAGGTGTGCGTTAGCGCACACTGTCAACAGCAGAAGCGCTCGTCCCCGTTCGGCGGGGACATGGGGGAATCGGCGCGGGGCAGCGGTGCCTGGCGATGACGCCCCCGCGAGCCCCAGACCGAGAGAGAAAACCGGAGGCACGCCAATGTGCCCGCATGAGCCGTCCTGTCCGACCACCAACGCGCCGGACCGCGAAGCCGCCCGCACGATCGCGGCGCACCCCGAGCAGGGGTGGAGCCTGCTGTGCAACGGCATCGTGCTATTCGAGGACACCGGGGAGCTCCTGCCCGACGGCGCCATCATCGCCCCGCACCGTCCCACCGACCTGGCCATAAGCGCGGCCTGACCTTCACGCGAACCGGGGGCCGAGCCATCCGGCCACGACCTCGCCCACCCGGGCGGGGTTTCTGTTGAGGTCATGTCCCTCACCCGCGAGCACCACCAGGCGTGCAGCGTCCGCCTGATCGGGGACTCCGAAGCGATCACGGTCACCGCTGACCACCAGCACATCGACGCCCGCCTCGCGAAGCTCCTGCGCACGCGAGCGGCCGGGGTTCCCGGGCGGGTGCAGCGGGAAGGCCAGTGCCACCACCGCCTCCGCGCCGACGGCGCGCGCCGTCCGGCAGGCCACCCGCGCTCCGTTGCTCCGGCCGCCCTGCACCAGGGCCAGGCCGGGAAACCGTTCTCCGAGCGAGGCCGCCAGCGCGGTCCACGCCTCGTCCTGCCTGGCCGGCGACCCCGGCGCCCGGGCGCCCGCGACCCTGAACGGCTGCAGCACCCGCGCCACCGTGCCGCCGATCGCCACCACCGCGTCCCGGACGGCCAGCAGGTCGGGCGAGTCGACCCCGCCCGCCGACCCGTGGGTGAGCAGGAACAGGAACCTCGGCGCGGGCGCCTGGTCGACCTCCACGATCGCCGCCCCCCGCGGCGTCATGATCCGCATGGCCGACACGGTACTCGGGGACCAGCCCTCTACTTCTCACGGGGGATGCCGCCGCCCGGTGTCTGTGCCAGATTAAGGGGGTGCCGGATAATTCATTGCCCCGTGACGAGCTTCGCGCCACCGTGGAGGCCCGCCGGGACCTCGGTTCCGACTACGAGCAGGCGCTGATCGAGTCGTTCCTGGAGAAGATCGACTCGACGATCGAGTCCCGGGTGCGGGCCGAGGTGGCCGCGCAGAACGGGTACCCCCTCCAGCCCGGCCCCGGCGGGCCGTACGCGGCGCCGCATCCCGGCCCGGGCAAGCAGCCCAGGCAGGTCGACGCCACGATCCCGATCGCGCTCGGCTCGCTCGGCATCGGCATCCCGCTGACCGCGATCGCCGCCGGGCAGGCCGGGCCCGCGGGGCTGTTCCTGGCCTGGACCGGCATCATCATGGTCAACGTCGCCGCCGCCGTCGGCCGCAGACGCCGCTGAGGCCTGGGCCGGGGCGGCTACTGGGAGGGGGCGGTGTCGTCGCGGGTGAGGCGGAGGCGCACCTGGTCGGCCACCGTCTCGTCGGGGTGGCCGAGCCCGTACGCCCACACCTGCTCGGCGTCGGCGTCCCGCCCGCGCAGGGGCAGCGTGCGGGCGAGCAGTTCGACGGCGAGAGCGACCCCGTCGGCGTCGCCGTCGCCCTCGGCGGCCGCGGCGAACTCCCCGCAGGCCATGTCGAGGTGGGCCATGCCGAGCAGCACCCGCAGGCGCCCGGGGTCGGCCACCTCGGGCAGCTCCAGGGCGTCGAGGAGCAGGTCGGCGGCCTCGCCGGGCTGCCCGTCCTCCAGCAGGTACTCGGCCAGGCGCTGGGCCGCCTCGGAGCAGGCCCGCGGGTCGCGGGTGGCCAGGGTGGCGCGCAGGGCCGCCTCGGCGGCGCGGTCGTCGCCCTGGGCTTCGGCGATGCGGGCCAGGGCCAGGTGGGCGCCGGGAAGGTAGGCCGGGGTGCCGACGCCGATCACGGCCTGCCAGGCGGCGCGGGCCTGGTCGGCCATGCCTTCCTGCTCGAACCCGCGCGCCAGGTGGCAGGCCGCCTGGGCGGCGTACTCGGGGTGGCCGGTGGCCAGGGCCGTGCGCGCGGCCGCCCTGGCGCCGGTGAGGTCGCCACGGCGCTCGAGGACCAGGGCGAGGCCGACGGCCGCCTGGGCGCGGTCGGCCTCGCGCTCGTCGGAGGCCAGCGCGGCGAAGATCTCGGCCGCGGCCTCCAGTTCGCCGCTCTCGGCGAGCCTCCGCGCGTCCTCGATCCGCCGGCCGGACTCGACCTCGTGCGCCGCCATCGGGACCTCTCCTCCGCCTCGGGAATCCCGGCCTCGCGACGCGGGCGCGCCGTCGCGCGCGACATATTATGCCGATCCAGGCGGAGCGCCGAGGGCGGTCGCTCAGTCTTCGTATGCCTCCAGCGGGGGGCAGGCGCAGACCAGGTTGCGGTCGCCGTAGGCCTGGTCGATGCGGCGGACCGGCGACCAGTACTTGTCCTCCCGCAGCGACGGCAGCGGGTAGGCCGCCTCGGCACGGGTGTAGGGGTGCTTCCAGTCGTCGGCCAGCAGGCACGCGGCGGTGTGCGGGGCGCCCCGCAGGGGGTTGTCGGCCCGGTCGTGGCGTCCTGAGGCGACCTTGGCGATCTCCTCGCGGATGGCGACCATGGCGTCGACGAAGCGGTCCAGCTCGGCCAGGTCCTCGCTCTCGGTCGGCTCGATCATCAGCGTGCCGGCCACCGGGAAGGACATGGTGGGGGCGTGGAAGCCGTAGTCGATGAGCCGCTTGGCGACGTCGTCGACGGTGACGCCGGTCTCCTTGGTGATCGGGCGCAGGTCGATGATGCACTCGTGGGCGACCAGGCCCTCGCGGCCGGTGTAGAGCACCGGGTAGTGCGGGGCCAGGCGCCGGGCCAGGTAGTTGGCCGACAGGATGGCCTGCTCGGTGGCCGCCTTGAGGCCCTCGGCGCCCATCATGCGGATGTAGGCCCAGGAGATGGGCAGGATGCCCGCCGAGCCGTACGCCGCGGCCGAGACGGGCCCGACGGCCCCGTCGGCGCGCTCTCCCAGGGGGTCGCCGGGCAGGTAGGCCGCCAGGTGCGAGCGGACCGCCACCGGGCCGACGCCGGGGCCGCCGCCGCCGTGCGGGATGCAGAAGGTCTTGTGCAGGTTGAGGTGGGAGACGTCGGCGCCGAAGGACCCGGGCTTGGCCAGGCCGACCAGCGCGTTGAGGTTGGCGCCGTCGACGTAGACCTGGCCGCCGGCCTGGTGCACCCGCTCGCAGATCTCGGTGATGGTCTCCTCGTACACCCCGTGGGTGGAGGGGTAGGTGACCATGATGGCCGCGAGCCGCTCGCTGTGCTTGTCGATCTTGGCGATCAGGTCGGGGACGTCCACGTTTCCGTCGTCGTCGCAGGCCACGACCACCACGCGCATACCGGCCATGACGGCGCTGGCGGCGTTGGTGCCGTGCGCCGAGGACGGGATGAGGCACACGTCGCGCTCGCCGTGGCCGTTGGCCCTGTGGTAGGCGCGGATGGCGAGCAGCCCGGCGAACTCGCCCTGGGATCCGGCGTTGGGCTGCAGGGAGACCGCGTCGTAGCCGGTGACCTCGGCCAGCCAGCCCTCCAGGTCGCCGATCAGGCGCAGGTAGCCCTCGACCTGATCGGCCGGGGCGTAGGGGTGGACGCCGGCGAACTCCGGCCAGCTGATGGGCTCCATCTCGGTGGTGGCGTTCAGCTTCATGGTGCACGAGCCGAGCGGGATCATCGACCGGTCCAGGGCGATGTCCCTGTCCTGGAGCCTGCGCAGGTAGCGCAGCATGGCGGTCTCGGAACGGTGGGAGTGGAACACCGGGTGCGACAGGTAGCCGGTGGTGCGCAGCAGCCCGGCGGGCAGGGCGTCGGAGGCGGAGGTGTCCACGTCGTCCAGCACGACGCCGGTCACGCCGAACGCCTCCCAGACGGCCTGGAGGTGCGCGCCGGTGGTCTTCTCGTCGCAGCTGACGCCCACGTGGTCGGCGTCGGCCAGGCGCAGGTTGACGCCGCGGTCCAGGGCCGCCGCGACGACCTCGGCGGCGCGGCCGGGGACGCGGGCCAGGACGGTGTCGAAGAAGTCGTCGTGGACGACCTCGACGCCGCCGTCGCGCAGGCCGGCGGCCAGCACGGCGGCGTGCCGGTGGGTGCGCTGCGCGATGCGCCGCAGGCCCTCGGGGCCGTGGTAGACGGCGTACATGCCGGCGATCACCGCGAGCAGCACCTGGGCGGTGCAGATGTTGCTGGTGGCCTTCTCCCGGCGGATGTGCTGCTCGCGGGTCTGCAGGGCCAGACGGTGGGCGGGGCGCCCGTCGGCGTCCTGCGACACCCCGACCAGCCGGCCGGGCATCTGCCGCTGGAGCCCTTCACGCACGGCCATGTAGGCCGCGTGCGGCCCGCCGAAGCCGAAGGGGACGCCGAAACGCTGGGAGGAGCCGATGGCGATGTCGGCGCCCAGGGTGCCGGGGGCCTCGACCAGGGTCAGGGCCAGCAGGTCGGCGGCGGCGACCACGAGCGCGCCGCGGGCGCGGGCCTGGGCGGCCACGGCGCGGAAGTCCTTGAGCCGGCCTCCGGCGCCGGGGTACTGGACCAGCAGGCCGAACAGCTCCCCCTCCGGCAGCCCGGCGGCCAGGTCTGCCTCGACCAGCTCGATGCCGAGCGGCTCGGCGCGGGTGGCCAGCACCGCCTTGGTCTGCGGCAGGGCGTCGGCGTCGACGACGAACACCGGGGACTTGGCGCGGCCGGCGCGGCGGGCCAGGGTCATCGCCTCGGCGGCGGCGGTGGCCTCGTCCAGCAGCGAGGCGCCGGCGACGTCCAGCCCGGTCAGGTCGGACACGACGGTCTGGAAGTTGAGCAGGGCCTCCAGGCGGCCCTGGGAGATCTCCGGCTGGTAGGGGGTGTAGGCGGTGTACCAGCCGGGGTTCTCCAGCAGGTTGCGCCGCACGACCGCCGGGGTGATCGTGTCGTGGTAGCCCAGGCCGATCATCGAGGTGGGCACCTGGTTGCGGGCGGCCAGGGCGCGCAGCTCCGCGAGCGCCTCCTCCTCGCTCGCGGCGGGCGGCAGGTCGAGCGGCTCGCCGGAGCGGATGGCGCCGGGGACGGCGACGGCGATCAGGTCGGCCACCGAGGCGTAGCCCACGGCCTCCAGCATGCGGGCCTGCTCGGCGTCCGACGGGCCGATGTGCCGGGTGGCGAAGGGCGGTGCGAAGAGGTCGCGAAGCGGTGACCGATCGGTCATGGGGCCCTCCTACAAGGGGTAGAGACCGGCGCTGAGCGCGCGCGTATGCCGGATCTCCCCCTCTGTCAGCGCGACATCCTCATCGCGACCTGAGAGCTTCATCCCCTGGCAGGGGATTTGCACCGTCGGTGAGACACGCCTGGCGGGCACGCCTACTTTCCAGAGTCGCCTCGCCTGTGCGGTACGTGGGCCTGAGAGATTCCGGGGAGGTTGCTCCTTCGGCGCCCGGGGTCACCCGCCGGCGCCGCAGGTGGTGCGGTGCCGGCCCGTGCCCGGGTCTCTCCCGCACAGGGTCAACAGCTTTCCCGGTAATCGTACCGTCCCGCCCCGAGTAGGGAGTTACCCCTACATTTCGGAAATTGCCATGTTTTATCCCTGTAGGGCGGGTATGTAGGGACCCCGACCACCCCGTAGATCTTCTGGGATATGTGCGACAGCCCCCGGCCCTCCTCGGCGGAGGGACACTCCCCGTCCCGGCCCTCCGGCCTCAGCCCGTCTTGCGGGCCTTCCTGCGCTTGGCCAGCTCGTCACCTGGGTGGTCCTCCAAGGAGTCCCGGCCGGCCGGCTCCGCGCGTTCCCCCGGCAGCTCCGCCAGGGAGCCCTCGACCTCGCGCCACACGCCGCCGAGGGCGATGCCGAACACGCCCTGGCCGCCCTCGAGCAGGTCGATCACCTCGTCGGCCGAGGTGCACTCGTAGACGCTCACCCCGTCGCTCATCAGCGTGATCTGCGCCAGGTCGTTGACCCCGCGCTCGCGCAGGTGCTGGACGGCGGTGCGGATCTGCTGGAGCGACACCCCGGTGTCCAGGAGCCGCTTGACCACCTTGAGCACGAGGATGTCGCGGAAGCTGTACAGCCGCTGGGATCCCGACCCCTGCGCCGCGCGAACCGACGGCTCGACGAGCTGGGTGCGCGCCCAATAGTCGAGCTGACGATAGGTGATGCCGGCCGCCGAGCACGCCGTCGGGCCGCGGTATCCGACGTCGGCGGGCAGAGACGCCGGCCGCTCGTCGAACAGCAGGCCCTGCTCGCCCGCGCGTTCCCGCGCCGACTGCCGCTGGACTGGATCGTGCTGGCCGGCCGTCTTGCCCTCGCCGCTGCTGACCGCCACTGCGGACCTCCGGCTTCCTCTCATCCCACGGTCTGATCTGGGGGTTCGTGAATTACAACCGTGGGTTCCCTTGCACCGTAGGACTGGCGCGATGCTCAGTCAACGATCCCGCCCGGCGCGTCGTGAAGCGTAAATGCCCGAAATGGCTAACCCGCACGGCCGAAGTCCTCGGGCGTGATCGTGTCAAGGAACTCGCGGAACTTCTCGACCTCGTCCTCCTGGTCATCCGGGATGATCACACCGGCCTCGCGCACGACGTCCTCGCTCGCGAAGATGCTCGCACCGGTGCGCAGCGCCAGCGCGATCGAGTCCGACGGCCGGGCGCTCACCTCCACCCCGTTGGAGAACACCAGGTCGGCGAAGAAGATTCCGTCACGCAGCGCGACGATGTTCACCGCCGTCAGCCGCACGCCCAGAGCCTCGATCACGTCCTTGAACAAGTCGTGGGTGAGCGGCCTGGGGGGCGGCTCCTCCGCCTGAGCCAGCGCGATGGCCGTGGCCTCGGTCATCCCAATCCAGATCGGCAGGTATCGCTCGCCCTTGGCCTCCTTGAGCAGGACTATGGGCTGGTTGGAGGGCATCTCGACACGGACCCCCACGACCTCCATCTGCAACACAGGCTGCTCCGTCTCATCGGGTCGCCGCCCCGCTCCGGGCCCGTTCCCTCGCGGCTCTCGGCTCGCGGCGTGACCATCGCCGCAAAATTCAACGTAACATCCCCGCACCCCGAAATGTCCGGGCGGCTCCGTCAGCGGCCCAGAATGCCGCGCAGGCCGGTGCGGACCAGGGCGGTGTGCAGGTCCTGCAGCAGACCGGACAGCTCTCGCGCGGTCTCCTCGGCGCGGCCGGCGGCGCCCGGCGCGCGGCGCCGCAGCAGCGGAGCCACGGCCTGCTCGACCAGCCCGGCCTCCCGCTCGGCGGCGGCCTTGAGCACCCGCAGGTGGCGCGGATGCAGGCCGAACCTCGCCAGCGCGCCCGAGGCGCGGGCGACGGTCAGAGCCTCGGCGTCGTACCACCGGGCCACCGGGGTGAGCAGGCCGAAATCCTCCAGCTCGGCGAGGGTCTCCTCCTCCAGCCCGGCGGCGGCCAGCAGTTCGGCGCGGCTGAGCCGCACCTCGGCCACCGGCGCCTCCCCGCCCACGGCGCGCGGGCGGCCGGCGCCGTCGGGATCGGCGGTGTCCAGGTGGTCCTTGATCACGCGCAGCGGCAGGTAGCGGTCGCGCTGGGCGGTGAGGATGTAGCGCAGGCGCTCGACGTCCGCATGGGTGAACTTGCGATACCCCGAGGGGGAGCGCTGGGGCTCGATGAGCCCCTCGCCCTCCAGGAAGCGGATCTTGGAGACGGTGACGTCGGGGAAGTCGGCCCGCAGGACCTCGAGGACCTCCCCGATGCTCATGAACGCCCTCGCCGCCTGCGCGCCCATCACCGCACCTCCTCACCCACGCGTGAGGAACACCAGCCGGAATTTGCCGATCTGGACCTCGTCGCCGCCCGACAGCGGCAGTTCCTCGATGCGCTCGCGGTTGACGTAGGTGCCGTTGAGGCTGCCGACGTCCCGGGCGGTGAAGTAGGCGCCCCGCCGGTAGAACTCGGCGTGCCTTCGCGAGACGGTGACGTCGTCCAGGAAGATGTCGCTCTCGGGGTGACGGCCCGCCGTGGTGAGATCGCTGTCGAGCAGGAAGCGGCTCCCGGCGTTCGGCCCGCGCATCACCACCAGCAGGGCCGTACCGGGCGGCAGTTGCTCGACCGCCGCCCGATCGGGGATGAGCGTCTGGCCCGTCGCCTCGCCGTCCATCGCCTCGATCCCGCTCAGGGAGATCGTGGAGGTGGTGTCCCCCGGCGTGTTCTCGACGCGGCTCAACGGCGACCCGCACCGTGAGCAGAAACGGGCGTCCTCAGGGTTGGCATTCCCGCACTGAGTGCAGTAGACGCTCGGCATCGATCGGCTCGGCCTCCTACCGCGAAGTCGCGGCGACGGTGCTCTGGGCGGCGTGCCTCGGATCTTCGCTTCTCATGGTTGCTCAGACTGCGAATGCCGCAACTTACGCTGATGAGTCGCAAAGGTCAAGATGAGGGCAGGCTCGCGGGTTCGGACATGCTTGTGACGCGGGCTCACTCGGGTCTGGCAGGCGGGGGGCTCGCTCGGATTCACGGCGCTCGCCCCTCGTTCTGCTGTCGACTCGGCTCGCCGCGCCGGTCCAAAGTTACCGTCCAGGCAGCCCTCCGGTCCATGCGCCGCGCCGTTCGAATGTGACCCGAATCGCTGGTTTCGCGGCAGAACGTCGCCCGTGGTCAGGTGCCGACGGCGTGCTCCACGACCCGCGCCCAGCGCTCCAGGAGGCTCTGGGCGACGTCCAGGTCCTCCCCCTCGGCCCACAAGTGCGTCACGGCCTCGGTGGGGTCGGGCAGGATGAGGGCCCAGCCGCCGTCCTCCTCCACCACCCGCACGCCGTCGGTGGTGTCCAGGCGGTATCCGTCGGCCGCCTCCACGACCGACCGCATGACCGCCCCCTTGGCCGCCCACGGCGTCGGCACGGTGCGCTTGAGCATCTTGGCCTGCGGGATGCGGGCGTCGATCTGGCTGAGCGACAGGCGCGTGCGCGCCACCAGGCCGAGCAGGCGCAGGAACGCGGCCAGGCCGTCCACCGTGGGGGCGAACTCCGGGACGATGAACCCGCCCCGCCCGTCGGCCGCGAAGATCAGCTCGGGGTCGGCCGCCGCCGTGGTCAGGGCGTCCAGGGCCGTGGAGGTCCACTCCACCTGGGCGCCGTGGAAGCGGCACACCTGCTCGGCCACGCGGGTGGTGGTCACCGGCAGCGCGACCCGCCCGCCGCGCCGCTCGGCGGCGACCAGGTCGAGCACGACGAGCTGGGCGCGCTCCTCGCTGATGAGCTGGCCCATCTCGTCGACCAGCGAGACGCGCTCGCCGACCGGGTCGAAGCGCACGCCGAACGCGGCACGGGAGGAGGCGACCAGCTCGGCCAGGCGCTGCAGGTCCCTGCGCCGCTCGGCCAGCGTCTCGGTCGGCGAGGCGTCGTCCAGGCGGTTGTTCACGGTCAGCACGTCCACGCCGACGCGGCCGAGCAGGCTCGGCAGCACCAGGGAGGAGGTGCCGCCGGCGCAGTCGATGACGACCTTCATCTCGGCGTCCCGCACGCCCGACATGTCCACCCAGCGCAACAGCTCGCGGGTGTAGTCCTCCACCGCGCGGGCCGGGAAGCTCAGCTCGGCGATCTCGCCGGGGAAGGCGCGCCGGAACTCCTGGCGGGAGAAGACACGCTCCAGCTTGCGCTGGGCTCCCTGGGACAGGTCGGCGCCGTTCTCGTCCATGAAGATGATGTCGACGCTCTGCGGGTCGCCCGGGGTGGTGCGCAGCGCGATGCCGCCCGAGGCGGTCTCGTTGGAGGTGTGGAAGCGGGCCACCGGCAGCGGCGCGGCCTCCAGGTCCAGCACGTTGATCGCGCTCGCGGTGAGCGCGCTGATCACCGCCCGCTTGAGCGCGCGGGCGGCCCGCGAGGAGTCGCGGGAGGTGATGACCGAGGCGCCCTTCTTCAGGGTGGTGGCGTAGGCGCTGGCCAGCCGCACGCACAGCTCGGGGGTGATCTCGACGTTGACCAGCCCGGAGACGCCGCGCGGCCCGAACAGGCTGCGCTGGCCGCGCGACTCCCAGATGACGCTGGTGTTGACCACCGCGCCCGCCTCGATCGTCTTGAACGGGTAGATCTTGACGCCGGAGGAGACGTAGGCCTCGGCCTCGATGACGCACTCGTCGCCGACGACGGCGTTCTCCTCGATGCGGGCGCCGGTCATCACGTCGGTGTTCTTGCCGATGACGCAGCCGCGCAGGTGGGCGCTCGGCCCGATGTAGACGTTGTCGTGGACGACGGCGCGGTGCAGGAAGGCCCCCTCCTTGACCACGACGTTGTCGCCCAGCACGGTGTACTCGCGCAGCTCGGCGCCGGCCTCGACCTTGGCGTAGCCGCCGATGTACAGCGGGCCCTTCAGGATGGCGTCGGGATCGACCGAGGCGCCCTCGGCCACCCAGACCCCCGGGGAGAGCTCGAAGCCGTCGGCGTCCAGCCGCACCCGTCCCGACAGGGCGTCGGCCTGGGCCTTGAGGTAGCTCTCGTGGGTGCCGATGTCCTCCCAGTAGCCGCCGGCGACGTAGCCGTACAGCGGGGCGCCGCGGGCCAGGAGGCTGGGGAACACATCGCCCGACCAGTCGACCGGCACGCCGGGGGCGACCTCGTCGAGCACCTCGGGCTCCATCACGTACACCCCGGTGTTGACGGTGTCGGAGAAGACCTGGCCCCAGGTGGGCTTCTCCAGGAAGCGCTGCACCCTGCCGTGCTCGTCGACGATGATGATGCCGAACTCCAGCGGGTTCGGCACCCGCTTGAGCCCGATGGTGACCAGGGCGCCGTTCTCCTCGTGGAACCTGATCATGTCGGTGAGGTCGATGTCGGTCAGCGCGTCGCCCGAGATGACCAGGAAGCGCTCGTCGCGCAGCTTGTCGGCGGCGTTCTTCACGCTGCCGGCGGTGCCGAGGGGGATCTCCTCGGTGGCGTAGTGCAGGCTCATGCCGAGCTCGTCGCCGTCCCCGAAGTAGTTGCGCACCAGGGCCGCCAGGAACTGCACGGTGACGACGGTCTCGGTGAAGCCGTGGCGCCGCAGCAGGCGCAGCACGTGCTCCATGATCGGCCGGTTGACCACGGGGAGCAGCGGTTTGGGCTGGTTGGCGGTCATCGGCCGCAGCCGAGTGCCTTCCCCGCCCGCCATCACGACGGCCTTCACAGATCACCCTCCGGCTGTCTCGTCACGGTGGGCACACGGTCAGGCTCGCGCGGGCACTCGCCGCCGGGACCCGCCGGGGCGCGCCCCACGACCGCTCATGCCCGGCTCGCCCCTCCGATGAGCCGTCGCCCCTGAACCACGTACAGCGCCCCCGCCCACCAATACAGACCTGTTCCCCATATGGCAAAGGCCCATCCCATGATCCGGGCCATGTCGGCGTACCAGCCGTCGTGGGAGGCCAGGAACAGCAGCGGGAAGGCGTAGAGCAGGCAGGCGGTGGCCGCCTTGCCGAGGAAGTGGACCGGCAGCGCCGGGCCGAAGCCGTGCCTGCGCAGGACGGGCACGCCGAGCATGAGCACCACGTCCCTGCCGATGATCAGCGCGGCCAGCCACCAGGGCATCACCTCGCGCAGGGTCAGGCCGATGAGCGTGGCCAGGATGTACAGCCGGTCGGCGACGGGGTCGAGCAGCCTGCCGAGCCTGCTGGTCTGGTTCCACGCCCGGGCGAGCTTGCCGTCCAGCCAGTCGGAGAAGCCGGCCAGCATGAGCAGCACCAGCGCCCAGCCGTCGGCCTTGGGCCCGAGCACCAGCCAGAGGAAGACCGGCACGCCGAGCAGCCGCAGCATGCTCAGGATGTTCGGAACCGTCCAGATGCGGTCCTCCGCCGATTTCACCCGTGACTCTCCCCTCGCGAACCTGGTGCCGACCCTACCCGGGTGCGACGGCGGGCGGCGGCGGGGGCGAGCCGTGCCGTCCGGGCGCGGCGCGCCTCGCGGTGGCCGTATCGTGGGGCCGCGGTCCTCCGCGCCGCCCAGGCGGCGAGACGGGCATATTTCCGGCAAAGACGGCATCCTCCTCAGGGCGGAGATGGCATCCTCCAGGGGACCATGAGATCGGCCGGACGGCGGAAGCGAGCGGACCGTTTTGGGGCTTAATGTCAGTGCCATGGCCAACGATGCAGCACTGTTCTTCGGGCAGTTCGTCAAGGCGCCCGGCACCACGGGGGCGGTGGCGCCCAGTTCGCGCCGCCTGGCGCGGGCCGTCTCCGCGCCGGTGCCCGAGCGCGGTGACCCGGTCATCGTCGAGCTCGGCCCGGGGACGGGCGTGTTCACCGAGGAGATCCAGCGGCGGCTGGACGGCCGCGGGCACCATCTGGCCATCGAGATCAACCCCGCGCTCGCCGCGCGGCTGAGTGACCGCCACCCCGGCGCCAAGGTCATCGTGGCCGACGCCGTGACCCTGCCCTGCCTGCTCGCCGAGCACGGTCTGGACCGCGTCGACGCGGTGGTCAGCGGCCTCCCCTGGGCGGCGTTCCCGGCCCGGCTGCAGGACCGGCTGCTCGGCGCGATCACCGAGACGCTCGCCCCCGACGGGGCCTTCACCACCTTCGCCTACGTGCACGCCCGCACGCTACCGCCCGCGATCCGCTTCCGCCGCCGCCTGCTGGAGGCGTTCGAGGAGGTCGTGCCCAGCCGCACCGTCTGGGGCAACGTGCCGCCGGCGTTCGTCTACCACGCCCGCCGGCCGCGCCGCTGACCCACCGCTCCCCCGGCCGCGCCGTCCGCCCGCTCCCCCGCGCGTGGGCGGCGCGTCCCGCCGATCATCCTGTTCCCGCGGCGCGGCCCCCTCGCCCGCGCACCGAACGTCGTTCTACCATGGGCGGCCGACGGGATAGGAGTGATCAAGGTGGACTTCACGCTTCCGGAGAGCGCCCGCGAGGTCCAGCGGGGCGTCGCCGCGATCTGCGCGCGCTATGACATGGACTACTGGCAGCGCTGCGAGGCGGAGAAGCGGTGGCCCGAGGAGATCTGGGCCGAGCTGGCCAAGGGCGGCTGGCTCGGCCTGGCGGTGCCCGAGGAGTACGGGGGCGGCGGCCAGGGCCTGCTGGAGCTCGCCGTGGCCACCGAGACGCTGTCGGCCTCCGGCTCGGCCGGCGGCTCGGCGTTCACCTACGTGCTGACGCCCGGCTTCGGCGCGCTGACCCTGGCCCGCCACGGGACGGCCGAGCAGAAGGCGGAGCTGCTGCCCAAGCTCGCCACCGGCGAGGCCGAGACCTGCTTCGCGCTCACCGAGCCGGACGCCGGGTCCAACTCCCTGGCCATCTCCACCTTCGCCCGCCGCGACGGCGACGAGTACGTGGTCAACGGGCAGAAGATCTGGATCACCGGGGTCCAGCGGGCGAGCCGGATGCTGCTGGTGACCCGCACCATCCCCGCCGCCGAGGCCAAGCCCCGCACCAACGGCCTGACGGTCTTCCTGGTGGACGTCCCCGAGGCGGTGGCGGCGGGCAGGCTGTCCTACCGCCCGATCCCCAAGATGGGCGCCAACACCACCCCGTCCAACATGGTCTTCATCGACGACCTGCGCCTCCCGGCCACCAGCGTGGTCGGCCAGGTGGACCAGGGCGCCCTGGTGCTGTGGGACATCCTCAACCCCGAGCGCATCCTGCTGGGCGCGAGCGCGCTCGGCGGCGCGGAGGTGGCGCTGCGCGTGGCGGTCTCCTACGCCAAGGAGCGGGAGGTGTTCGGCCGCCCCATCGGCGCCAACCAGGCCATCGCCTTCCCGCTGGCGCAGGTCAAGGCCAAGATCGAGCTGGCCCGGCTGATGCTCTACAAGGCGGCGTGGCTGTTCGACCGGCGGCTGCCGTGCGCCACCGAGGCCAACATCGCCAAGCTCGCCGCCTCGCAGGCCGCGTGGGAGGCGGCCGACCACGCCTTCCAGACCCACGGCGGCATGGCCTACTCGCTGGAGTACCCGGTGGCCCGGCTGCTCGCCGACGCCCGCGTCGGCCGGGTGGCGCCGGTGACCGAGGAGCTTCTGCTCAACTACCTGGCGACGCAGGTCCTCGGCCTGCCCCGCAGCTTCTGACGCCCCACAGGCGCGCTTCCGACGCCCCCCGAGTTCGCTCGCCGACGCCGCGGCGCCCCCGCCGGGGCGTCAGGGCATGGCGGCCTCGACCAGGGCGTCCACCAGGCGGTTGTCGTCAGCGCGCTCAGGGTGCCACTGGACGCCCACGCAGAACCGGTGGCCCTGGAGCTCCACCGCCTCGATGATCTGGTCGTCGGCCCAGGCGATGGCCAGCAGCCCGTCCCCGAGCCGCCGCAGGGCCTGGTGGTGCGGCATGGCCACCTCGATGCGGTCGCCCACGGCCTTGCCCACCTTGCTGGACACGCTGACCTGCAGGACGTGCGGCGCCGAGGCGGCGTGCCGCTCGTGGTGCACCGCGTCGGGCAGCCACGGGATGAGCGTGCCGCCCAGCGCGACGTTCAGGATGTGCATGCCGCGGGCCACGCCGAGGACCGGGATGCCGGCCTGGATGGCAGCCCCGGCGAGCGCGATCTCGAACCGGTCGCGCCGCGGCTCGGGCTCCTCCACCCGCTCCTCGCGCTCCTCGCCGTAGGAGGCGGGGTCGACCTCCACTCCGCCGGCCAGGATCAGCCCGGACAGACCCCGCACGTAGCCGTCTATCGCTCCCAGGCTCAGCGGGGGGACCAGCACCGGGGCGCCTCCGGCCTTGTCCACCGCCTTGGCGTAGGCGGGAGGCGACAGCACCGCCTCGCGCACCCAGGTGCCCCAGCGGGCGGCGTCGAAGTAGGTGGTGATACCGATCAGTGGTCGGGACATGCGGTCTCCAGGGGCTCGCGCAAGGTCGTACCGCTGAGCCGCAGCGGCACCCAGCCCGTTTGCAGTGGCGCACCCATCATGGCGCACAACATTTCGGGTATGTCACGTATCCCGGTATCAGTCACGTCACTTCCACATCTTCTGTCCCGTTCGCCCCATCAGTATCACGCAGGACCGTCCGGCGGGGGCCATCCTCGTGCCGGCCGGCGACGACCGTCCGGCGGGGACGCCACGGAGCCGCGGAGCGGGACGCACGGGTCTTGACCAGGCTTGTTCGGTCACCGGGAATGGCGGGTAAAAGTGAATGCGATTCCTTTTCATATCTCTTCCCCTATTTCCGGATCGCCGATTACGGGTAATCACTCATCGATTACGAACAGTTCCCTTTCACGTCACCTTGTGGTGAAACGGTTGTGAGGCTCATGTGGGAATGGAAGACTCCATTTCGAGCGATCGGATGCGCCGGGGCCGCCGGACGCTCACGACCCGGACCGTCTGGGAGGTGGAACAACAAGATCGGCTAGAAATCCGGTCATTTAGGGTGGCGTCAAGAAATGTCGTTAAATCCGCGTCTCATCAAGGAAAGCTTCTCCGCCATCGAGCCCGTCATGGGCAGGGCCGTCGCCTACTTCTACGGGCGGCTGTTCGCTGAGAGCCCGCAGCTCCGGTGCATGTTCCCTCCCGCCATGGACCTCCAGCGGGACCGGCTGTTCGCCGCGCTCACCCGCATCGTGTGGAGCCTGGACAGCCCCGACAGCCTGGGGTCCTACCTGGGGCAGCTCGGCCGGGACCACCGCAAGTACGGCGTGCTCGCCGAGCACCACACCGCCGTGGGCAACGCGCTGATGGCGACGATCCGGCGGTTCTGCGGCGACGCCTGGACCACCGAGGTCGAGGCGGCGTGGGTGGCCGCCTACACCACCGCGGCCAACATCATGATCGAGGCGGCGGAGGCCGACGCCGGGGTCTCCCCCGCCTGGTGGCTGGCCGAGGTCGTCGACCACGAGCTGCGCACGCCCGACATCGCCGTGATCACGCTGCGCCCGGGCACGCCGATGACCTTCGTCCCCGGACAGTACGTGGACGTGCAGGTCGCCCGCTGGCCCCGGGTGTGGCGCAGCTACTCCATCGCCAACGCGCCCCGTCCGGACAACACCATCCGGCTGCACGTGCGCGCCGTGCGCGGCGGCTGGGTCAGCACGGCGCTGGTCTCCCACACGCGCATCGGCGACACCGTGCTGCTCGGCCCGCCGGTCGGCACCATGACCCCACCCCGGCAGGACCCGCCGCGCGACATCCTCTGCGTCGCCGGCGGCACCGGCCTGGCCCCTGTCAAGGCCATCGTCGAGCACGTCATCGCCTCGGGCCTGCGCCCCAACATCCACCTGCTGTACGGGGCGCGCACCGCCGCCGAGCTCTACGACCTGCAGGACCTGATCCGCATGGAGGCCGGCTACCCGTGGCTGCGGATCCTGCCCGTGGTGTCCGGCGACCCCGCCTACGACGGCATCCGCGGGCCGCTGCCCGACGTGGTGCGGCGCTTCCACTCCTGGGCCGACCACGAGGTCTACGTCTGCGGCCCGCCGGCCATGGTCGAGGAGACCGTGCGCCGTCTGCAGCACGACGGCGTGCCCCCGGCGCGCGTCCACCGCGACCCCGGACCGGCCGAGGGACGGGCTCCTTCGCTCCGCCAACCAGATACGGCAGGAGGATACGGACGAACCGATCGACCAAATCCCGCGGAGCCCGGCGAGCACCCGCACAACGTGGCACGATGATGCCGATCCGCGCGCAGCGGCCGACCACGTCGATCGGGCCACCACGCCGGCCGGGGGACCGGCGATGGGTGCCCGGCACCGCGAAAGGAAGGGGCGATCATGCGGCGCACGCTGCTCGCCGCCGTCACCCGGCGGTCCTGTCCCCCCGGCTCCACGGCCCTCCTCATCGTCCCGGCGGCGCCCTGACTCCCATGGCCCGACCGGTCACGCTCGTGACATTCGTGCTGCCGAGCACGCTGTGGCACTGGGGCGGCGGAGCGAGCGAGGTGCGCGTCTTCGCGGTCGCCGGCTCCGGCGAGGAACGGCCGACGCTCGGCGCGGCGCTCACCACCCTGCGCCGCACCCACCCCAAGCTCGAACGGCGGCTGTGCGACGAGTACGGCGGCATCCGCCGCCACATCAGCATGTTCGTCTGCGGCGAGAACGCCCGCCGCCTCGGCGGCCTGTCGTGCGCCTTACCCCCGGGAGCCGAGGTCTACGTCCTGCCCGCCTTGTGACCGCGGCCGCGAAGGCGCGCGCCCGGCCCGGCGGCTCAGGGGGCCACGCGGCCGGCGGCGTTGAACGCGGCGTGCGTCAGCGGCATCAGCCCCGCCCAGAAGGCCTCCATCTTCTCGGCCACCATCTCGATCTCGCGCTGCGGGAACGACGGCACGCTCGCGCGCTCGTCCTTGGTGCGCAGGGACAGGAAGTGCATCAGCGACCGGGCGTTGCAGGTGGCGTACATCGAGGAGTAGAGCCCGACGGGCAGGACGGCCCGGGCGACCTCCCGCGCGACGCCGGCCTCCAGCATCTCGCGGTAGGCGGCGTAGGCGGCGCGATAGGACCCCTCCATGGCCCCGGCCACCAGTTCGTGCTGTTCGTCGTCCCCTTCGACGAACTGATAGCGCCCCGGCTTCCCCTCCTGCACCAACTTCCTCTCCCGTCCAGGAATATAGAAATCTGGCGCAAGCTCCCTATATCTCCCACTTTCCTCGTTATATGACCATCCGGCCCTGTGGCGGTGGAATTCGCGGAAGACCATGATGGGCGCGTGGACGAAGAAGGTCATCGAGGTGTGCTCGAAGGGGCTGCCGTGGCGGTCGCGCATGAGGTAGTTGATCAGGCCGCGTGAGCGCTCGGCGTCCTGGCCGACCGCTTCGAGGGACTGCTCGCCCGCCGTGGAGACCCGGGCGGCCCACACCACGTCGGAGTCGGCGGCGCTGTGCCTGACGAGCTCCACCGTCACGTCGCTGAGAAACCGCACCGGCCCCGCCTCTCCCCGTTTTCGGCCGCCCACGATCGTAGTGCAGGGGGAAAGCGCAGGTGAGACCGGTCCAGTGAGGCCGGTCAGGTGATGTCGCGGCGCAGGGTGGTGACCGAGGCGACGGCCGCGAAGGCCAAGGCGTAGCCCAGCAGCAGGGCGGCGCCACCCCAGGCGGGCAGGTAATGGCCGCCCAACGGCGCCGCCACCCCGTAGACGGCCTGCGCGGCGCCGCCGGGCAACCACTTGCCGACGCTCGGCAGCAGCGCCACCAGCAGGTTCTCCAGCACGTACACCCAGCCGACGCCGACGACGATGGCGGCGACCTGGTTGCGCAGCAGCGAGCCCAGGGCCAGGCCGAGGATGGTGTACAGGGCCATGGCCGCGACCACTCCGGCGCACAGGCGCGCCACGTCGCCGCCGATCAGCGAGAGCGCGCCGCCCTTGATCAGGATCGCCGGGACGCCGGCCGCGAAGGTCAGCACGATGCCCGCCAGGCCGAACATCACGCCCACCACCGCGCAGGCCAGCAGCTTGGCGGCGACCACACGCGCGCGGCGCGGGGTCACCAGGAAGGTGTGGGTGATCGTCTGGAAGCGGTACTCGCCCGTGATGAGCAGTGTGCCGATCACGAAGGAGAACACCAGGCCGACGCCCGCCTGGCTGAACAGGTTGAGCGCCCCTCGCGGCTCGGTGATGGGAGGGGTGCCCTGCTGCCCGGAGAAGACGCTCAGCACGACCACGCCGATCGCGGTGAAGCCCAGCGACAGGGCGAGCATGCCCCAGACCATGCGGGTGGTGAAGACCTTCTGCAGCTCGGCCCTGACCAGCCTCGTCATGACGTTCCCCCAGGGGTCTCGGTCTGGACGGGGAGCGCGTCACCGCCGGGCGGAGGGGCGGGGTCGCCGGTGAGGTCGAGGAAGACCTGTTCGAGGTCCGAGCGCTGCCCGACCAGCTCCGACAGCACGACCGCCTCCTCCAGCGCCGCCCGGCCGACCACCTCGGGGGGCACGCCGCGGACCAGCAGCACGCCGCTCTCGGGGGACTCCACCGTGGCGCCGGCCTCCTCCAGGCGGGGGCGCAGCCGTTCGGCCTCCGCCGCGGCCACTCTGACGCCGTGGTCGCCGCCGGAGGTGAGCTCCGACAGCGCGCCCTGTCTGATCATGCGGCCGCGGGCGATGATGACGATGTCGTCGACCGTCTGCTCGACCTCGGCCAGGACGTGGCTGGAGACCAGCACCGCGCATCCCCGGTCGTCGGCGAGGAACCTCAGGAAGCCGCGCAGCCACTGGATGCCGGCCGGGTCCAGGCCGTTGGCCGGCTCGTCGAGGATGAGGATCCTGGGGGCGCCCAGCAGGGCGGTGGCCAGGGCGAGGCGCTGGCGCATGCCGAGGGAGAACCCGCCCACGCGCTTGCCGGCCGCGTCGGCGAGACCCACCTGGTCCAGTGCCTCGCCGGCGCGTGCCGGCGGCAGCCCGGCGGCCGTGCACAGCACCCTGAGGTGGTCGCGGGCGGTGCGTCCGGGGTGGAAGTTGGTCGCCTCCAGCACCGCGCCGACCTCGGTGAGCGGCGCGGCCAGGTCGGCGTAGCGGCGGCCGCCGATGAGGGCCTCGCCGGAGTCGGGGGTGACCAGGCCGAGCAGGCAGCGCAGCGTGGTGGTCTTGCCTGCGCCGTTCGGGCCGAGGAATCCGGTGACGGTGCCCTGCTCCACGGTGAAGGAGACGTCGTCGACGGCGCGGACCGCTCCGAACGACTTGGACAGGCTGCGGATCTCTATCGCGGACATCAGGCCCGATTATCGGGCGAGTTGATCGACGCGCATAGCGGTTCGGCCGGATATACGCCACAACGATATGGAACGCCTACAGCCGGTACACCCGGCGGGCGTTGCCCGACCCGATCATGTGGGCCACGCGGGCGGCGTCGGCGGCGCTCCACTCCCCCTCGCGCAGGCGCGCGGCGAGCGCTCGGGCCAGGCCGCGACGGAAGTACAGGGCGCCGAGGTGGCACATCTCGGCGACGCCGCGGCAGTCGGAGCTGAACATGAGCTTGTGGTAGGGCACCAGCTCCAGCAGCTCCCCGATGATCGCCGCCGAGCCCGATGCCGTGGAGGTCGGGGCGAGGCCGACGTCCACGTACACGTGGGGGTACACGCTGGCCAGGTAGGCGGCCTGCCGGTGGTAGGGGTAGCAGCGCAGCAGGATGACCGGGACGCCGGTCGGCCGCAGCGCGCGGAGGAAGCCGGTCATCAGCGCCGGGTCCGAGCGGTGCGGGCCGATGCCCAGGCTACTCGGGGGGCCGCCGTAGCCGGTGTGCACCTGGAGGGGCAGCCCCCGTTCGCGGGCGATGTCCACCGCCGTCCAGAGCAGGTGGCGCAGCAGGTCGGGGTCGGTGAGCGGGCCGCCGGGACCGGCCAGGCGGCGGGCCGCGGCGGCGATGACGGCGCCGCGGCTCGGGCGTGAGGGCGCGAAGTCCAGGCCGCAGCGGTGGGCGAGGACCGTCTTCAGCCCGACCGCCCGCGCGGCGCGCGCGGCGAGGCGGTCCTCCAGGGCTTCGAGGTAGCCGACGCAGGTGAGGCCCTCGCGGGCGACGTCCTGCTCGACGCGCTCCAGGCGGACGATCTCGTCGGCGGCCGCTCCGCCGAGGCGTCCCATCTCGGCCGCCGACAGCAGGTCGCCGCCGCCGTGGCCGGGGTCCACGAGGAAGGCCACGACCCCGGCGGCGCGCAGCAGGCGGGTGTTGGCCTCCCGGGCGCCGAGCTCGGCCCGGCGGGCGAGGTAGACGGCCGCCGGGACGTGCGGTTCCAGGTCCAGGACGGGGGCGCACCAGCGGCGGATGGCCGTGCCGACCGGGGTGTCGAAGTGGGTGGTGCCGGGGGGCGCCGGGGTGGCCGCCTCGGTGATCAACAGCTCGAACCGGGCCCGCGTGAGGTCGTCGCGGCGCACGCCGTGGCAGTGGTGGTCCACCAGCGGGGCGAGCAGCGCGTCCCGCACGGCGTCCGGCACCCGGGCGGCCGGCGTGCCGGGCTCCCAGCACGCCGGCCGGCCACCCGCCGCCGGGACAGGGGCGGAAGGCGCCGCCGGCGCGGGGGCCGGACGCGCCGCCGGTACGGGGAGGGCAAGGGGTGGGAGGACCGGCAGGGTGTCGTTCTGGTCCATCGGCCACCTCACCCCGCTCGTCGGTCCCCGCGGCGCCGCCGGAATGCGCCGGGCGGGCCGGACGGCTTCCCGCCCAGCCGCCCGGCCCGCGCCGCCTGTGGACTCTACGGCCGGGGCCGGTCACCGGCTCCGGGTTCGTCCCGCCCTTTACCCAACTCCGGCACAGCCGCGACCCGGCGGGGCGGGCCGCGGCCCCGGCGGGGTCACCGCCGGCAGAGCCTCAGCACGTTGGCGATGACGCGGGCCCCGGCGCCGCCCTCGGCGGTGAGGATCGACTCGGGGTGGAACTGGACCCCGAAGCGGCGGTTGAGGGTGTCCTCGACGGCCATGACGGCCCCGTCGGGGGTGAGCGCGGTCACCGTGAACCCCGTGACCCCCGGCTGCTTGGCGTGCAGGGAGTGGTAACGGGCGGCGACGAACTCGGGCGGCAGTCCTTCGAGCAGGGCGCTGTCGCCCACGCGGGCGACGCGGCCGCGCTTGCCGTGCTCGGGCTCCGGCAGCAGCGACAGGCTGCCGCCGGCCTGCTCGACCATGGCCTGCAGGCCCAGGCACACCCCGAAGACGGGCAGGTCGCGGGCGTACAGGGCCTCCACCAGGTCCGTGCAGCCGAAGTCGGACGGCCAGCCGGGGCCGGGCGAGAGCACCACCATGTCGGGCGCGATCTCCTCCAGCATGGCCAGGGGGAAGCCGTGCCGCAGGGTGATCACGTCGGCGCCCTGCTGGCGGAAGTAGTCGGCGAGGGTGTTGACGAAGGAGTCCTCGTGGTCGACCAGCAGGACCTTCATGCCCTGGCCCGCCCGCTCGCGCTCACGGGCGCGGGGCGGGGCGGCCCGGGGGGCGCCGACGGCGGCGAGGGCCCCGAGCAGGGCGCTGGCCTTGAGCTCGGTCTCGCGCTCCTCGGCGGCCGGGTCGGAGTCGAACAGCAGCGTCGCGCCCGCGCGCACCGTGGCCACGCCGTCGCGGATCTGGGCGGTGCGCAGGGTGAGGCCCGTGTTCATCGACCCGTCGAAGCCGAGGTAGCCGACGGCGCCGCCGTACCAGCGCCGCGCGGTGGCCTCGTGGTCCTCGATGAACTGCATGGCCCAGGTCTTGGGCGCGCCGGTGACGGTGACGGCCCACATGTGGGTGAGGAAGGCGTCCAGGGCGTCGAACTCGGGGCGCAGGCGGCCCTCGATGTGGTCGACGGTGTGGATGAGCCGGGAGTACATCTCGATCTGGCGGCGGCCGATCACCTGGACGGTGCCGGGGACGCAGATGCGCGACTTGTCGTTGCGGTCGACGTCGGTGCACATGGTCAGCTCGGACTCCTCCTTCACCGAGCTGAGCAGGGTGCGGATCGCCTCGGCGTCCTCGACGGGGTTGCTGCCGCGGGCGATCGTCCCGGAGATCGGGCAGGTCTCCACCCGGTCGCCCTGGACGCGGACGTACATCTCGGGGGAGGCGCCGACCAGGTGCTCGCCCTCGCCGAGGTTGAACAGGAACTCGTAGGGGGCGGGGTTGATGAGGCGCAGGCCCCGGTAGAAGGCGGCCGGGTCGGCGCAGGGGGCGTGGAAGACCTGGCCGGGGACCACCTCGAACAGGTCGCCGCGCCGGAACTTCTGCTTGGCGGCCTCGACGACGGCGGCGTACTCGCCAGGTGCGGGGTTGGGGGGCAGGGCCGCGGGGGCGGGCGGCAGCGGCAGCGTCTCGCCGGTGCGCCGCAGGCCGCGGGTGGAGACGCCGTCGACGGTGAACTCGTAGAGGTACTCCCGGCTGGTCTCGCGCTTGCGGTCGATGACCATGACGCGGTCGGGCAGGTGCAGGACCAGGTCGCGCTGGTCGTGGGCGCGCTCGAGCGCCTGCCTGATGGGCTCGAACTGGAAGGCGAGGTCGTAGCCGAAGGCCCCGTACAGCCCGAGGTGCTCGTCGTCGCCGGCGAAGGCGGCGATCACCTCGCGGACCGCGGTGAACACGGTGGGGCGGCGGCTGCGCATCTCCTCGGGCAGGATGTCCTCGGACTCGGCGACCTCCACCTCGACGTGGTCCAGGGTCGGCTCGGTGGTGGTCTTGCCCGCCGCCAGCAGGCAGGAGGTCACGGCGGGCAGCACGACGCGCCCGCGCTCGTTGAGGGCCCGGGCCGAGATGCGGCGGCCGCAGGCGACGATCTCCAGCACCGGGTCGACGTAGGCGAGGTGCCACCGGCTGTACCGGCCGGGGTATTCCATGCCCGAGGACAGCACGCCGCCGCGACGCTCGCCCAGGGAGGAGACGACCTCCTCCAGCACGGACTCGGGCACGTCCGCGGTCGTGACCTCGACCTCGATGCCGCCCGCGGTGGTATATCCGCTCGTGTCCACCTTGCCTCGCCCTTCTTAATGTCAATAGGCCCCGGGCGGGCATGAAATCGGCCGCCTCCCGGGGCGGCCGTGGGTAAAGAATGCGAAAAATCGCGCCGCCTATGAGCGGCGCCACCACCGAGCAGGTGAAATGGTTCGCATGGCTGAATGCTAGCGGCACCCGGGGGCGCACCGCCAGTTGTCGGCGGCATGGGCGCGCCGCCCGTTCGCGAGGGCGGGTGACCTGCATCACAGCGAGTCCCGGCCCATAGCACTAGCATGTTACCAGGGAGTAAAGCGCTGCTTACATCTATCGGGGTAGGTCTCCCTTAC
The DNA here is from genome assembly GCF_042665155.1 of Sphaerisporangium rhizosphaerae. NCBI lineage: Bacteria > Bacillati > Actinomycetota > Actinomycetes > Streptosporangiales > Streptosporangiaceae > Sphaerisporangium > Sphaerisporangium rhizosphaerae. The sequence goes on from NZ_JBHTCG010000014.1 coordinate 202,393, forward strand.
ATCGAGGAGCGCGCATGGGCAGGAATCCGTACCGGGTGGTCGTCCACAAGGACCTGCGGGTCCCCATGCCCGACGGTGTCCTGCTGCTGGCCGACCGCTACATCCCGATCGGCGTCAGCGCCCCGCCGACCATTCTCATCCGCTCCCCCTACGGCCGGCGCGGCCTGTTCGGCTACGCCTACGGCCGGGCGTTCGCGCGCCAGGGGTTCCAGGTGATCCTGCAGAGCTGCCGGGGCGGGTTCGGGTCCGGCGGCGAGGCGTCCCCGCTGGACGAGCAGGACGACGGCCTGGCCACGGTCGAGTGGATGCGCGCCCAGCCCTGGTACGGCGGCAGCTTCGCGATGCACGGGCCGAGCTACCTCGGGCACGCCCAGTGGGCCATCGCCCCGTACGCGGGCCCCGACCTGAAGGCGATGGCCACCCAGGTGACCGCCTCCCAGTTCCGCGACGCCGCCTACGTGGGCGGCTCGTTCGCACTGGAGGCCACGCTGAGCTGGAGCACGCTGACCGCGATGATGAACGGCCCGCTCGCCGGCGCCGCGGTGTTCTTCGCCCCGCGCCGCACCCAGCGTGCCGTGCTGTCGGGCCGGCCGCTCGGCGAGCTGGACAGGCTCGCCGCCGGGCGTTCGCTGCCGTTCTTCCAGGAGGTGCTCACCCACCACGCCGACCCCTCGGTCCCGTTCTGGAAGAAGCGCGACTTCTCGGCCACGGTGGGCGAGGTCGACGCGGCGGTGACGATGACCGGCGGCTGGTACGACGTCTTCTTGCCCTGGCAGCTGAAGGACTACGCCGCCATGCGCGCCGCCGGGCGCCAGCCGTACCTGACGATCGGGCCCTGGCACCACGCCGACGTGCGGCACGGGCGCATCGCCAACCTCGACGCGCTGGCGTGGTTCCGCGCCCACCTGCTCGGCGACACCACCGGTCTGCGCGCCAGCCCGGTGCGGGTGTTCGTCACCGGCGCGGGCGAGTGGCGCGACTACCGTGACTGGCCGGTGCCCGGCATGCGGCAGGTGCGCTGGCACCTGCAGCAGGGACGGGCGCTGGCGCCGGCCAACCCCGCGCAGTCCGGCCCCGACCGCTACCGCTACAACCCCGCCCGCCCCACCCCTGTCGTCGGCGGGCCGACGCTGCTCGGCAACTCCGCGCCCCGGGACAACCGGCGCCTGGAGGCGCGCTCGGACGTGCTGGCCTACACCGGCGAGGCGCTCGGCGAGGACACCGACCTGATCGGCCCGGTGACGGCGGAGGTGTACCTGCGCTCCAGCACCGAGCACACCGACCTGGTGGTCCGCGTGTGCGACGTCCATCCGGACGGCACCTCGCTGAACGTCTGCGAGGGCGTGCGCCGCCTGGTGCCCGGCACGCCCGCCACCGACGACGAGGGAGTGCGCCGGGTCGAGGTCGAGCTGTGGCCGATCGCGCACCGCTTCAAGCGGGGGCACCGTGTGCGGGTGCAGATCGCCAGCGGCGCCTACCCGCGGCTGGCCCGCAACCTCGGCACCGGCGAGCCGCTGGGCACCGGGCACCGGGCGGTCCCGGCCGACCAGGAGGTCTTCCACGATCCCGCGCACCCGTCGGCGATCGTCCTCCCCCACCTGCCGCCCTGAGACCGCGCCCGGGACCCACGCCCTCACTCTCTCGGCACCACGCCCTTAGCCGATCCCCTTTCGGCGCCACCCCCCTTAGCCGATCCCCTTTCGGCGCCACCCCCCTTAGCCGATCCCCTTTCGGCGCCACCCCCCTTAGCCGATCCCCTTTCGGCGCCACCCCCCTTAGTACTCCAGTGACTGTTCGTGATCTCGCTGGTTATGGGGGCATGGGTACGGCCACCGCGTGATCATCAGTGGTTGTGAAGACATCCGAAGATCATGCGATGGC